>NZ_KV810288.1:48123-73910 GCF_001812735.1 Neisseria sp. HMSC069H12 | reverse complement strand
TATTACCTCAACTTCTGCTATTTTAGATTTTATTACCCCAGATTCTACTATTTCAGATTTTACTGAATTGTTATTTAACCATATCAAAATAAACATTCCAGCAATAGAAGGTACTAAATAACGGACTAAATAATTTTCCCACCATCTATTTTCATTCTTTTCACTCATAATTCATTCCTTTTCAAAATAAACTCTCAATGCGCTTCTTCCCAATTCATACCCACGCCCACTTCTGCCACTAGCGGCACGTTCAACATCCCTTCGTCCACTTTTGCCATAATCTGCGGCAGTTTTTCTTTGACTAAATCCAGTTCGGCTTCGGGGACTTCCAGCACCAATTCGTCATGCACCTGCATAATCAGTTTGCTCTTCAGGTCGTCTGAAACCAGCCAGCGGGACACGTCTATCATGGCGCGTTTGATGAGGTCGGAGGCGGTGCCCTGCATGGGGGCGTTGATGGCGGCGCGTTCGGCTCCGGCGCGGGCGTTGGCGTTTTTGTTGCGGATGTCGGGCAGGTAGAGGCGGCGGCCGAACAGGGTTTCGACGAAGCCTTGGGCGGCGGCTTGTTCTTTGGTGCGCTGCATGTATTCGGCGACGCCGGGGTAGCGGGCGAAGTAGCGGTCGATGAAGGTTTTGGCGGACAGGTTGTCTATGCCCAGCGATTTGGCGAGGCCGTATTGGCCCATGCCGTAAATGAGGCCGAAGTTGATGGTTTTGGCGTAGCGGCGTTGTTCGGGCGAGACGTTTTCGGGGGCGGTGCCGAATACTTCGGCGGCGGTGCGGCGGTGTACGTCTTCGCCGTTTTGGAACGCGGCGATGAGGGTTTTGTCGCCGGAGAGGTGCGCCATAATGCGCAGCTCGATTTGGGAATAGTCGGCGGAAACGATGACGCTGCCTTGCGGTGCGGTGAAGGCGCGGCGCACGCGGCGGCCTTCGGCGGTGCGGATGGGGATGTTTTGCAGGTTGGGGTTGTTGCTGGCGAGGCGGCCGGTGATGGCGACGGCTTGGGCGTAGGTGGTATGCACGCGGCCGTCTTTGGGGGAAATCATTTCGGGCAGTTTGTCGGTGTAGGTGGATTTGAGTTTCGCCAGGCTGCGGTTTTGCAGGATGATTTTGGGCAGGGGGTAGTCGGGCGCGAGCTGTTCGAGCACGGCTTCGTTGGTGGAAATGCCGCCTTTGGCGGTTTTTTTCAGGCCTTTGGTGGGAATGCCCATTTTGTCGAACAGGATTTCTTGAAGCTGTTTGGGCGAGTTGAGGTTGAACGGCTGACCTGCGGCGGCGTAGGCTTCTTGTTCGAGCTTCATCAGCTCTGCGCCGAGTTCTGCGCTTTGGCGGGCGAGCTCGACGCGGTCGATTTGCACGCCGTTGCGTTCCATTTCAAACAATACCTGCGCGACGGGCAGCTCCATTTTTTCATACATTTCAAGCTGTTTGGAGTCCATCTGCGCGCGCAGGTGCGCTTCGAGGCGCAGGGCGAAATCGGCGTCTTGGGCGGCGTATTCGGTCGCCTGCCCGATGGCGACGTCGGCAAAACCGATTTGTTTCGCGCCTTTGCCGCACAGCGATTCGTAGGTAATGGTTTCCAAGCCGAGCCAGCGTTCGGACAATTCGTCTAAGCCGTGTCCGAGATGGCTCTCGATGATATAGGAAGCGAGCATGGCGTCGCCGGCAATGCCGTTCAGGGCGATGCCGTAGTTGGCGAAAACGTGTTGGTCGTATTTGAGGTTTTGCCCGATTTTTTTCAGGGCGGGGTTTTCCAAATGCGGTTTCAGACGACCTAATACGTCTTGCAAATCAAGCTGTTCGGGCGCAGCAGTCAGGCTGTGGCCTACGGGGATGTAAACCGCTTCGCCTGCTTGGAACGCGATGCTGATGCCGACCAGTGCGGCGTTCATCGCGTCTAGGGACGTGGTTTCCGTATCGATGCCGATTGTGTCCGTCTGAGACAGTTTGTCCAACAAAGCGGCAAACTGCGCTTCGGTGGTAACGGCTTGATAATCCAGCTTTTCGGGGGCAACGGCTTTTTCAGGTAGCCTTTCAGACGACGTTTCCATGTCCAACGCCGCCTGCTCGCCTATCGTATCGCTGCCGAACAAATCGCCGTCCGCCGCTTCGTGCATACGGCTTTCCGCTTCTTTCAGCCAAGTGCGGAAGCCCCAGCGTTTGAAATCGACCGCAAGCTGCGACCATTTCGGCGAAGTACGGCGCAGGCTTTCGAGGCCGTCTGAAAGCTCGGTGTGCAAGTCCACATCGGTTTTAATCGTCACCAAATCATACGACAGCGGCAGTTGGGGCAGCGCAGCTTGCAGGTTTTCGCCGACCTTGCCCTTGATTTCCGCAGCGTGTTCCACCACACCAGCCAGCGAACCGTAGGCTTCCAGCCACTTCACCGCCGTTTTCGGGCCGCACTTTTCCACGCCCGGCACGTTGTCCACCTTGTCGCCCATCAGCGCGAGATAATCGCGGATTTGGTCGGGGCGCACGCCAAATTTTTCCTTCACGCCTTCAATGTCCAGCGTTTCGCCGCTCATCGTGTTCACCAGCGTCACGCGCTCGTTCACCAACTGCGCCATGTCCTTATCGCCGGTGGACACCACCACATCCCAACCCGCTTCACCGGCCATCGCCGCCAGCGTGCCGATAACGTCGTCCGCTTCCACTTGCGGAATCACCAGCACCGGCCAGCCCATCAGCCGCACCAAATCCGGCAAGGCTTCCGCCTGCGGGCGCAAATCGTCCGGCATCGGCGGGCGTGTCGCCTTGTAGTCAGGGAACATCTCGTGGCGGAAATTCTTACCCTTCGCATCAAACACCACCGCGCAATAATCATGAACATAATCCGCCCGCAGCCGACGCAACATGTTCAACACGCCGTAAAGCGCACCCGTCGGCGCACCGTCAGGCGCGGACAACTGCGCCATCGCGTGATAAGCGCGGTAAAGATAAGAAGAGCCGTCAACGAGTAGGAGAGTGGGTTTGGACATGGTGAACCTGCTTGAAATAAGTGAAAAATAGATGGAGGGATTATAAAGGAAAAGCTCGGTTCTCCCCATGTATCCGCAAACGTGTTTCAGCGCGTACCAGGGGCTGTCAACATTCAATAGTTTCCGTGTCTTTTTATCCCCAAAGCGGTATCTTCCGCGTTGGAAATCCTCACAAGGTGTCCAACCTTGTTGCGGTTTCCGCCTTGAATCTTCCGCTTTGTGAACAAAAATCCACTTGGAAAATTAAATGTCGACAGCCCCTAGGGTTTACAAAAATAAACCATTTCAAATATTGCGCCTTGTCATTTCATCTTGTATATTTGATACAAATGAATACAAACCAAATCAAACGAATATGAATGCAACAAACCGTATCCCCGTTAGCGTGCGAATTACTCAGGAAGACGCTGATTTTATTGCTGAATTAAAAATCGAAGGCGCGAATACGCCGTCTGAAAAAATCCGCGAGCTGCTCAAGCAGGCGCGTTTGGCGCATACGCAGACGCGCGATTACGGTTCCGCGCTGACGGCGCAGGAGCAGTTTTTCCAAGCGGCGAAACATGACGTGCTGCACGCGGAAAAGCAGGCGGGGGTGCATTCGCATATCGTGGCGCGATTGTTTGAGCAGCTGCCCGACTTGGGCGCGACGCTCGCAGCCGACCTGCCCGAAGAAGCCGACCTCGACAGTTTGAAAAAATACGAACGCGAACTGATGTGGCGCATCGTCCGCCTCACCGACAGCATCTTGCAGCTCGCCGTAACCGGCAAAGGCGCGGCATACGACGATACTGTGTTGCAACAGCTTGAAAATACTTTGAAACTGGCGAAGATTGTGCAGCAGGCGGGCGAGGTTTGAGGTCTATCCTGCACCCACTTAAATCAAACACGTTTTATTGAAAGGAAAATCCAAATGAGCGAAACCCTATCCCGCAGAGTGGGCCGTCTGGTGAGCGGCGGTTTTCATGCCCTGATTGATGCGGCGGAGAACCTTGCGCCCGAGGCGGTCATGAACGAGAGCATCCGCGAAATCGAGCGGGCGGTGGACGAAGTGCGTGCCGAGTTGGGCAAAGTGTTGGCGCAGAAACACCTTGCCGCCAAGAAAATGGCGGACGAGAGCAACCGCCACGAAGCCATCGATGCCAACCTGCAAGCTGCCGTAGCCGCTGGGCGCGACGACCTTGCCGAGGTGGGCATCGCCGAACAAATGGACATCGAAGCGCGTCTGCCTGTTTTGGAAAACACCATTGCCGACTGTGCCGCGCAGGAAAAAGAACTTGAAGGCTTTATCGCCGCCTTGCAGGCGAAAAAGCGCGAGATGCAGCAGCAGTTGCAAGACTGGCGCGCCACGCAGCAGAACGCTGGCGCAGGCAAAGCTGCAGGCGGCAGCGACCTCAATCGCATCGCCCGTGATGCCGAAAAAAGCGGCAACGCTTTCGACCGCGTGATGGGCCGTCAAAACGCGGTACACAGCAGCACCGATGCGGCGCAGTTGGCAAAATTGAAGGAATTGGAAGACTTGAGCCGCAACAACCGTATTGCCGAACGATTGGCGGCATTGAAGGCTGGAAAATAAGTTTTCAGACGACCTTCCTAACAAATAAGGTCGTCTGAAAAGAAAAACGCCGCGCGGAGCTTGTCCTTGCGGCGTATGGCGGAACAAATCAGTAGTCGATGCGTTCGCTGATAATCCGCAAATCCGGCCATGAGAAAACGATGTCGTATTCGCGTCCGTTTCTGAAGGCTTCGGCTTTTAGTACGGGGCGGCCGCGGCGGTCGTCGGCTTCGATTTCATGGACGCGGTAGCTGCGTCGTTCGAGTATCCGCATGACTTGCGCGCGTTTTTGTTCGAAAGACGGATCGCTGTAAATTTGGTGTTCGATGTAGTCGTCATCGTAATACTTGCCGTCGCGGTAACGGTAGTCGTCATAACGATCGTAATCGCGCTCATAGCGGTCATAATAGTAGTCGTCGTAATAATCATCGGGATAAGGGGCGGCGCAGGCAGCCAGTGCGATACTGCCTAAGAGTAATACCGGTAATAGTTTTTTCATGTCGTATCCTTTCGGGACGTGGGGTAAGTAAAGAATGTTCGGGCGCGGTTATAAATCAACGCGTTCTTCGATAATGTTCAAATCGGGATAAGACATCACGATTTTGTATTCCAAGCTGCCTTTGTAGGCCTCAAACTCCAAAACGGGTCTCGCCCAATGCAGGTCGGTGTCGGAGTCGTGGACTTCGTAGCCTCTGCCTTGCAGGATGGACACGGCGCGGTTGTGGTGTCGGGCAAACGACGGGTCGGTTTCCATACGGTATTGGGCGTAGTCTTCGTAAAGGTCGAAACCTTCTGCTGCAAGAAAAATGGCGCAAATGACGGCGGCAGGAAGCAGCAATTTTTTCAAAAGCGGTTTGAACGGTTCTATATATTGCGACTGCGGATATTTCATTTCGTTCCCTTTGCGTCTGTTGTCGGTATAGACATTTAAACACGCAGGACTTAGGGAAAAGTTAGGAGCGTTTTCAGACGACCTTTCTTTACGGTACGCACAGGCCGTCTGAAAACGGATAGGGATAATCCCATGATTTTTGCTGTTTTGATTGCCTTGATAACCGCCGCAGTGCTTTATGTCCTGCTGTTTGAGGATTGGGATGAATTCCTTGAATGCGTAAAATTCTGTTTCACCCCCGAAATCATCAGCGCGCTGCGGGGGAGGTATTGGGATGACGTATGGGCGGAAACCAAAATCCTGCTGTGGCTGGGCATCAGCATAACGGCAGGCGTATCGGCCTATATCTGGCTCGGCTAGAGTCGGCGTTTCAAGGCTGATACCGTCTTTATTGCTGCGAACGGCAAATTATCGAAAGGAGTTTCTGAATGAGCAAAAAACACACTTACCGCACTGCGACAACATGGACGGGCAATCTCGGCGAAGGCACATCATCCTACACCGCTTATTTGCGTAACTTTACTGTTTCCGCCGAGGGCAAGCCCGACTTGCACGGTTCCGCCGACCCTGCCTTCCGCGGCGATGCGGGTCGATGGAACCCCGAAGAAATGCTGTTGGCCGCCGTTTCTGCCTGCCACAAACTATGGTACCTGCACCTGTGTGCCGACGCGGGCATCTGTGTTACCGCCTACACCGACCACGCCGAAGCGGTGATGGACGAAGGCGGAAATGGGAGCGCGGGGCGTTTCGTCTCCGCCGTGTTGAAGCCGCGCGTTACCATCGCCGCAGGAAACGACCGCGCCAAGGCTTTGGAACTGCATCACGAAGCGCACCGCCTGTGTTTCATCGCCAACTCGGTCAACTTTCCGATTGAATGCCGCGCAGAGATTGAGAGTGAAGAGGTCGTCTGAAAATCGAATGTCTGTTTGGGATGCACGGATAGGTCAAATTCAAATAAGGCATACCTAATGCCGTCATTCCCGCGTAGGCGGGAATCCAGACCTCGATTCTTCAGAAGTATTATTTGAAGATTGCCGTAATCTCAAACTTCTAGATTCCCGCCTACGCGGGAATGACGGCAATCAAACATTCAAATTTTCGCAAGCAGTCTATTTAAGGTCGCCTGAAAGTTGACAGAACAAGGAACGGAATATGTGGAATTTAATCAACGCCCCCGAAACGGAAATCTTCGGCATCGCCATCGCGCTGATGGTTTTGCTCGGCGTGTTGGAAGTCATCTCCATGCTGGCGGGCGGCATCAGCGACTGGCTGGACAACCTGCTGCCCGACAGCCTGACCGAAACCGCGCACGCCGAAGTCGGGCTGGACGCTGCGGACGCGGGCGTGTTCGTCAGGTTTCTGAGCTGGCTGTATGTCGGTCGCGTGCCGGTGTTGATGCTGATGGTCGTGTTCCTTGCCGTGTACGGACTGACGGGCTACCTGTTTCAGACGACCTTTGCCGCCGTGTTCGGCAGTTATCTGAACGGATGGCTGGCGGCAGTAGCCGTGTGGTTCCTTTCGCTGCCGCTGGTGCGCCTGACGGCGGGCGGACTGTACAAAATCATGCCCAAAGACGAAACCACCGCCGTTTCGCAGGAAAGCCTAATCGGACGCATCGGCACAGTGGTGCTGGGCGAAGCACGGGCAGGCAGCGCGGCGCAGGTGCGGGTGAAGGATGAGTACGGACAGCAGCATTATGTGATGGCAGAACCGGATTCCGACGAAGTATTGAAACAAGGAGACGCGGTGTTGCTGGTGTCGCTGGAGGGAAGTACGTTTAAAGCGATTTTGAATCCGAGCGGGAGTTTGGTGGATTGAGGTCGTCTGAAAAGATAAACGCCGGTTTGCAATGAACCATCATTTTTATCAGATTAGAAAAACAAAACGGGGATAGATATGGATCATTTGGCGCAGCCTGAGCGTGATATGCAATCCCGCATCGAAGCGTTGAAAAACAAGCTGCCGCGAGGGGTTATCGTTGTCGGCGACGGGCTGCTGTTTAAACATTCGTTATTTAGAGGTTTGTTGTTTCAGCCCTTGGTTGCTTTCTTGTTCAGTCTCATCGGCGTAGGCGGTCTCTGGCTGAAGATAGTTAAATGGATGGATCTATCGCTTTCAAACAACATGACTTGGCTGCTGGCTATTGTATCCACGCTATTGTGGCTGTGGCGTGCGGAACGTTGGTGGTGCGGGCTGACTACCCGGAAATCGATTTATATTGATCGCGAAAAATTGATTATTTACGGTGCATTCGGACGCATCCGTTATCAAGGCGGACATGACGGGGCTTACAGGAAGTTTGACCGTATACATATGAGTGACATCATCGGAGTCAGTCTGATTACCGAACGTAAAGGAACAACAGTCATCTGTGGGCTACTGGGCTTAGGAAGACACAATATTTGTACAACAGCTTCCCAAAACGCATTGATTGAATTAACAGGTTGGCAGTGGAATTCAAGGTAAGATACCCAGCTATCAGACTGCGAAAAAAGAAACACCCAAGAATATTGATAAAACACAAAACAATAATCAGGAAAACAAATTTGTATGGATAACTCTCTTAACAACGAGCCAAGTTTGGAAAAATCCAACTCGGCAGCATTATGGCTGAAACGGACAACGGCCTTAATATTGTGGCTTGCCGCGTTTCTGTCGGGTGTAACGGCTTTGTATGGTCTGACCAGAGCGGGCAGTGAACCTGCAAATCTGATACTCGTCGCCTTATTGTCGGCAGGGGCGTGGTACGGTATCTATTTCGGCGGACGACTGACAGGCTGGTTCAGGTCGTCTGAAAACCCGCAAATCCGCTACCCCGCCATTCATTGGGCAATATGGACGCTTGAAACATTTTTCGCCTTATTTTTTGCAAGCATCATTTTTGATAAACAAAACATAGGATTGGTGGTTTTTTGCCTGATTTTTAGCGGCTTGGCGGGCGTGTCTGCATATTTGCGCGGCAAACGGCTGATTGCCGATTACCGGCTACGGAAAAATACCGAAGTCCGTGCAACGGTATGGCGGCTGATATGGAGCTTTATTTTTGCACTGTTATGGTCGGCAACCATCTTGCTCTGCCTGTATGCGCTTCTGCGCCAAATGGCATTGCCTGAAGGAATTGAGCCTGCTACTTTCTGCTTTATCTTCATCCTAACCGTACTGTCGGGATGTGCTGCATATTACTGCTGGAATGGGTTGGCAAAATTGTTCCAAAAATATGCACAACAACAGAAAACGTGGTAGGCCAAATATCCGTCTCCGGCGTAATTCGACATGATGCCTATGTTAAATAACCAAGTCCGTAGCGTGGGCTTTGCCCACGAAGCAAACAGCTCGGATGATCGTTTAATTCAAGCGGCAGTAAGTCGCGGGCAAAGCCCACGCTACGGTTTGCAAAAAACAGAAATGGTAGGTCGGATTCTTGAATCCGACCTACCTTTAAAATCCCAGATTTTTAACCTTTCAGACGACCCCAAACCCTAAAAAACCGTCTGAACCCACGCCCCTCAAGGGTATATCGACAACAAGAAAGGAAAACCCATGAACTTAGTTTCCATCGGCATCATCGCCGGCGTCATACTCATCGCGCTGTTCGTACTCGGCCTCATCCTCACCCGCCTGTACCGCCGCGCCAGTAAAGAAGTCTCCTTCGTTCGTACCGGCTTCGGCGGCGAAAAAGTCATCATGAACGGCGGAGCGATGGTGCTGCCCGTGCTGCACGAAATCATCCCCGTCAACATGAACACATTGCGTCTCGAAGTGCGCCGCGCGGCGCAGCAGGCGTTGATTACCCGCGACCGGATGCGCGTCGATGTGATGGCGGAATTTTACGTCCGCGTCAAACCCAGCGCCGAGAGCATTGCCACCGCCGCGCAAACGCTGGGTATGAAAACCATGTCGCCCGACGAATTGAAAGACCTCGTCGAAGGTAAATTCGTCGATGCCCTGCGTGCCGTTGCCGCTGAAATGGCGATGGAAGAGCTGCACGAAAAACGTGTTGATTTCGTTCAGAAAGTGCAACAAGTCGTGAGCGAAGACTTGTTTAAAAACGGTCTCGAACTCGAAACCGTTTCCCTGACCGGCCTCGACCAGACCAGCTTCGAGTTTTTCAACCCGCAAAATGCGTTTGACGCGGAAGGTCTGACCAAACTGACCGAAACCATCGAAGGCCGCCGCAAAAAACGCAACGAAATCGAACAAGACACCGATTTGGCGATTAAAACCAAAAACCTCGAAGCCGAGCAGCAACGCCTGAAAATCTCGCGCGAAGAAGAATACGCCAAACTCGAACAAGAACGCGAAATCGCCGTGCGCCGCGCCGAGCAGGAAGCCAGCATCGCCGAGCAGGAAGCGCAGAAAAAACGTGAAGCGGAAGAAGCCAAAATCGCTGCCGAACGCGAAGTGGATTTGAAACGCATCGCCGCCGAACGCGACATTAAAAACGAAGACATCCGCAAGGCGCAGGCCGTGGAGCAGGCCGAAGTCGAGCGGCGCAAAGCCATCGAGCTGGCCGAGCAGGACAGAGCGATTGCCGTCGCCGAAAAATCCCGCGCCGAATCGGAAGCCAAAGCCGAAGCCGACAAAGCCCGCGCCGCCGCCGTGCACGAAGAAGAAAGCGTGATTACCGTGCGCGAAACTGAGCGCGCCGAGCGTGCCAAAGCGGTGGAATTGATTGCCGCCGAAGAAGCCGCGCAAAAAGATGCGATTTCGCTCACTGTTGCTGCTGAAGCTGAAAAACAAGCTGCACAAGACCGCGCTGAAGCCGTACGTATCGCCGCCGAAGCCGAAGCCGAAAAACACCGCCTGCAAGCCAAGGGGGAGGCCGATGCCAAAATTCTGTTGGCACAAGCGCAAGAGCAACAATACAAGGTTGATGCCGAAGGTACCCGCGCTGTGAACGAAGCTGCCAACGTCCTGAGCGTTGAACAGGTTGAAATGCAAGTCCGCCTTGCCCTCTTGAAACATCTTCCTGACATCATCCGCGAATCCGTCCGCCCGATGGAAAAAATCGAAGACATCAAGATTTTGCAAGTTAATGGTCTGGGTGGCTTTGCCGGTGGTGCAAACGGTGCGGAAGGTGTTTCAGACGGCCAAACCACACAAGCCAGCCTTGCAGACCAAATGGTCAATAGCGCCCTGCGCTACCGCAGCCAAGCCCCGTTGGTTGACGGTCTCTTGAAAGAGTTGGGACTGAATGGTGGCGACATCAACGGTCTGACCCAAGGACTGGATAAAACTATCGACCAATCATAAACGGATGCCGTAATAATGGTTTAAAGGCCGTCTGAAAAGTATCAGACAGCCTTTTTTGTATGCGAGCTCAGAGAAACGCTAATATTTTCAATACTGATAAATTCAATTCTATTACGATTGCAATAAATTAGGAATCATCCAATCTGTTTTCAAGGATAAAAAGATTGGGTGGGCTATTTTAAATAGCGAATCACAAGACTAACTGCTTCGACAATGATCCACCAACAATTTAGTCATAGAAGCCGGTTCTACCGTTTCGATTTCAAACTTGCCATCTACTCATCTATCGACATTTCAATATCAAGCCGCTTATCTTCAGGCAAATAAAAAAGCACAACATTTCGTTGTGCTTTTTCTTCATGAACCCACATTACTTGTTTTTTTGCGAACGAAGGTAATCCAAAGTTTTCAGCTGGGCAATGGCAGCTGCCAATGCTTTGTGCGCTTCGGCCAAAGATTTTTCGTCTCGGGCTTCAGAAACACCAGTTTCGGCTGCTTTTTTAGCTGCTTCAGCACGCGCCTGATCCATTTCGGTACTGCGGACGGCAACGTCTGCCAATACTGTGATCTTATCAGGCTGTACTTCTAAAACGCCACCGGAAACGGCAACCAGCACTTCTTCAGCTTCACCCGGAACAGTCAAACGCAATGCACCGGGGCGTACCAAACTCATAATCGGCTCGTGTCGTGGATAAATACCAAGCTCACCTTGAACGGTCGGAACCACCACAAAGCTGGCCTCGCCCGAATAGATGTTTTGCTCGCTACTAACCACTTCAACTTGCATGGTGCTCATGCCGGCCTCCTTAGTTTAAGGTTTTCGCTTTCTCAGCCGCTTCTTCGATACCGCCTACCATGTAGAACGCTTGTTCAGGCAGATGGTCGTATTCGCCGTTCAAGATGGCTTTAAAGCCGGCGATGGTGTCACGCAATGAAACGTATTTGCCTGGAGAACCGGTAAATACTTCGGCAACGTGGAACGGTTGAGACAGGAAGCGTTGGATTTTACGGGCACGCATCACAGTCAGTTTGTCTTCGTCAGACAATTCGTCCATACCCAGAATGGCGATAATATCGCGCAATTCTTTGTATTTTTGCAGAGTAGACTGTACACCGCGCGCTACGTCGTAGTGCTCTTGACCCAATACCATCGGATCCAATTGGCGTGAAGTAGAATCAAGCGGGTCAACTGCCGGGTAAATACCCAAAGATGCAATATCACGGCTCAATACGACGGTTGCGTCCAAGTGGGCGAAAGTTGTCGCTGGAGACGGGTCAGTCAAGTCATCCGCAGGTACATATACGGCTTGGATGGAAGTAATGGAACCGGTTTGGGTAGAGGTAATACGCTCTTGCAAACGACCCATTTCTTCAGCCAATGTCGGTTGGTAACCCACTGCAGAAGGCATACGGCCCAACAGTGCAGATACTTCGGTACCAGCCAGAGTGTAACGGTAGATGTTGTCAACGAAGAACAATACGTCGCGACCTTTACCGTTTTCGTCTTTTTCGTCACGGAAGTATTCGGCCATAGTCAAACCGGTCAAAGCAACGCGCAGACGGTTGCCTGGAGGTTCGTTCATTTGGCCATACACCATAGCTACTTTATCCAATACGTTGGAATCTTTCATCTCGTGGTAGAAGTCGTTACCTTCACGGGTACGTTCACCCACACCTGCGAACACGGACAGACCGCTGTGCGCTTTGGCGATGTTGTTGATCAATTCCATCATGTTCACGGTTTTGCCCACACCGGCACCACCGAACAGACCTACTTTACCGCCCTTAGCAAACGGACACAGCAAGTCGATCACTTTAATACCGGTTTCCAACAATTCGGTAGTTGAAGACAACTCGTCGAATTTCGGAGCAGTTTGGTGAATGGCACGGCTCTTGTCGGTATCAATCGGACCTGCTTCATCAACAGGCGTACCCAATACGTCGACAATACGACCCAATGTACCTTTACCTACCGGCACAGTGATTGGCGCACCAGTATTGCTTACAGACATGCCGCGTTTCAGGCCGTCTGAACTACCCATTGCAATAGTACGGACAACGCCGTCACCCAGAAGTTGTTGAACTTCCAGAGTCAGACCATTCTCGTCCAATTTTAGGGCATCGTAAACATGCGGGATAGCGTCGCGTGGAAATTCCACGTCAACCACCGCACCAATAACTTGTACGATTTTGCCTTGGCTCATTATCGTATCCTAATTTCCTGTTCAGGCTTCAGACGGCATTAAACTGCCGCTGCACCTGCTACAATTTCTGACAATTCTGTGGTAATCGCGGCTTGACGCGATTTGTTGTACACCAAGCGTAATTCTTTAATGGCATTGCCTGCGTTATCGGTTGCGGCTTTCATCGCTACCATACGCGCGGCTTGTTCAGATGCCATGTTGTCGCTCAATGCCTGATAAACCACAGACTCTAAATAGCGGCGAACCAAATATTCCAATACGGCGATAGGACTCGGCTCGTAGCGGTATTCCCAAGCAAATGAAGAATGACCCGCTTCGTCGTCAATAACGTTTTCACCGATAGGCAGCAAAACTTCCATACGCGGCTCTTGGCGCATTGTATTGACGAAACGTGAGTAAACCATATGGATACGGTCTAATTCATGCTTCTCATAACGTTGGAAGATTTCGGTCAGAGGACCGAGCAGCAATTCCATTTTTGGGGTATCGCCCAAATTGGTTGCGCTGGCAATAACATTCAAACCGATGCTTTGGCATGCAGCCAAACCTTTACTACCCAGACACACGACTTCGACTTCGATGCCTTGTTCCTGATACTCTTGAACTTGCGCCAAAAACTTTTTCAGTACGTTTGCGTTCAAGCCACCGCACAAACCTTTATCCGAGGTAATCAAAATGAAACCGGCACGACGCACTTCGCGGTGCGGATCCAACAATTTGATACCATGATCGGTATTGGTCTGTGCAAGATGGCTCATCACTGTACGCACTTTCTCGGCGTACGGACGCGCTAAGCGCATCCGGTCTTGAGTCTTCCGCATTTTAGAGGTCGACACCATTTGCATCGCTTTAGTGATCTTTTGGGTATTTTGAACACTACGGATTTTGGTGAGAATCTCTTTTCCGACTGCCATTTCAGACTCCTTTCATTTCAATACTTATGCTTGGTAAGCGTAAGAAGATTTGAAAGATTTCATGGCTTCGGTCAATGCTTTTTCGCTTTCGTCAGACATTGCGCCTGATGCATTAATCGCTTCCAGAACCTCAGGATGTTGCGTACGTACGAAACTCAAGAATTCTGCTTCGAAAGCCAAGGCTTTGGATACCGGAACATCTGCGTAAGAACCGTTGTTGATCGCCCACAAAGTCAATGCCATTTCGGCAGTGTTCAATGTGCTGAATTGTTTTTGTTTCATCAATTCAGTAACCACTTCACCGTGTTGCAGCTGTTTGCGTGTTGCTTCGTCCAAATCGGAAGCAAATTGCGAGAACGCCGCCAATTCACGGTACTGTGCCAACGCCAAACGGATACCGCCACCCAGTTTTTTGATGACTTTGGTTTGTGCTGCACCACCTACGCGCGATACGGAAATACCGGCATTGATTGCAGGACGGATACCGGCGTTGAACAAGTCGGTTTCCAAGAAGATTTGGCCGTCTGTAATCGAAATTACGTTGGTTGGTACGAATGCTGATACGTCACCGGCTTGGGTTTCAATAATTGGTAACGCAGTCAGAGAACCGGTTTTGCCTTTTACTTCGCCATTGGTCAGTTTTTCAACTTCGTTTTCGCTAACGCGGGCCGCACGTTCCAACAGACGGGAGTGCAGATAGAATACGTCGCCAGGATATGCTTCACGGCCAGGAGGGCGGCGCAACAGCAGGGAAATTTGACGGTATGCAACGGCTTGTTTAGATAAGTCATCGTATACGATCAACGCATCTTCACCACGGTCACGGAAGAATTCGCCCATGGTACAACCGGAGTAAGGAGCGATGTATTGCAGTGCAGCGGCTTCAGAAGCAGTTGCAGCGACTACGATAGTGTGTTCCATCGCACCATGCTCTTCCAATTTGCGCACTACGTTGGCAATAGAAGATGCTTTTTGACCGATAGCCACATAAATACAGATAACGCCTGTACCTTTTTGGTTAACGATGGCATCCAGTGCTACGGCAGTTTTACCGGTTTGACGGTCACCAATGATCAACTCACGTTGGCCACGACCAACCGGAACCATAGAGTCAATGGCTTTCAGGCCGGTTTGCATTGGTTGGTCAACCGATTTACGCGCAATCACACCTGGTGCAATTTTTTCGATTGGAGCAGTCAATGTTGTGTTGATTGGACCTTTACCATCGATAGGACGACCCAATGCATCAACTACGCGGCCAACCAGTTCACGACCGATCGGCACTTCCAAAATACGGCCGGTACAGGTAACTGTATCGCCTTCTTTAATGTGTTCGTACTCACCCAACACTACGGCACCGACGGAGTCACGCTCCAAGTTCATGGCCAGACC
The DNA here is from genome assembly GCF_001812735.1 of Neisseria sp. HMSC069H12. Classification (NCBI taxonomy): domain Bacteria; kingdom Pseudomonadati; phylum Pseudomonadota; class Betaproteobacteria; order Neisseriales; family Neisseriaceae; genus Neisseria; species Neisseria sp. HMSC069H12. The sequence continues at coordinate 58,719 of NZ_KV810288.1, read as the reverse complement.
GAAAGTGTTACCGGGGAATTCGAGCATCTCACCTTGCATCGCGTCTGATAAGCCATGAATGCGCACAATGCCGTCTGTAACAGAAACAACGGTACCACGGGTACGCACTTCTGCATTGACGGACAGATTTTCGATTTTGGCTTTAATCAAATCGCTAATTTCAGCAGGATTAAGCTGCATGAAAACTCTCCTAATTTGTCATAGTCGCATACAAAGCATTCAGTTTGCCTTGTACGGACAAATCCAAGACCTGATCACCCACTTCTACTTTGATGCCGCCGATTAATTCAGGGGCAACTTTAGCTACCACATCCAATTTGCTGTTGAAGCGTTTTGTCAGGATATCGGTAACATCGGCCAGCTGCTGAGAACTGAGTTCATACGCGCTGTAAATTACTGCCGATTTCGTATTGTTGTGTATCAAGGTCAAATCTTGATATTGGGCATAAATTTCCGGCAATACCAGCAAACGCTTTTGCTCGGCCAAAACGGTAATGAAATTTGCCAATTCGACATTTTTGATACCGACAAGACCTTTGAGCGTCTCTGCTTTTTCGGAAGTTCCCGTTTCCGGTTGCTCGATGAGAGCAATGACTTTCTCATCTTGAACAACCGCTGCGAGTTCTTTCAGTTCGCCCAACCAAGACTCGATTTGGTTTTTTTCCTGAGCCAGACTAAACAATGCTTTCGCATAAGGTCTGGCAATCGTTGCGAACTCTGCCATAAGATTACAGCTCCTGTTTTAAGGTACTGAGCAAATCTGCATGTTTGGAAGCATCAACTTCCTTACGCAAGATAGATTCCGCACCTTTAACAGCCAGTGTAGCAACCTGTTCGCGCAACACTTCGCGCGCACGGTTAACTTCTTGCTCCACATCAGCTTTTGCTTGGGCTGCAATGCGTGCTGCTTCATGAGAAGCTTGCTCTTTGGCTTCTTCTACAATTTTTGCAGCACGTTTTTCGGCGTTGGCAACCATTTCGGTTACCTGATTACGCCCTTCGGCCATAAGTTCTGCAACTTTTTTCTCTGCCTGCTCAAAATCGCTCTTACCGCGCTCGGCAGCAGCCAAGCCCTCGGCGATTTTTGCGGCACGCTCATCCAACGCTTTGGCAATCGGAGGCCATACGAATTTCATCGTAAACCAAACCAAGCCAAAGAAAACCAGGATTTGCGCAAATAAGGTTGCATTAATATTCACGTTACTTAACCTTCGTATCTGGGTTAATCAAACAGACCATAAGCCTGTATCTGAACGGATCGCTCCGTCTTGATTACGCAGCACCAAACGGGTTAACGAAGGCGAACAACAGGGCAATAGCCACACCGATCAAGAAGGCTGCGTCGATCAGACCAGCAATCAAGAACAGTTTGGTTTGCAGAGGACCGATCAGCTCAGGTTGGCGAGCAGAAGATTCCAAGTATTTAGAACCAACCATTGCGATACCGATAGAGGCACCCAATGCACCCAAGGCAACGATCAAACCACATGCGATAGCAATCAAACCCATTTTTAAACTCCTTAAGATAGTAAAGGTTAAACTACAAAAACAAACTACGAAAAAACTACTTGATTAGTGTGCATCATGCGCTTGTCCGATGTATACGAACGCCAACGCCATGAAAATAAATGCCTGCAAGGTGATAACCAAAATGTGGAAAATCGCCCAAGCCAAACCGGCAATCAGGTGGAACACAAATAAAATTGGATCCAAAGTCTCGATACTGCCGGTTGATGCCCATGCGCCACCCAACAAAGCAATCAGCAGGAACACCAGCTCACCGGCATACATATTACCAAACAACCGCATACCGTGGGATACGGTTTTGGACAAGAACTCTACCAAGTTCAACAAGAAGTTGGCCGGAGCAAGCATCGGACCAAAAGGCGCACTGAACAATTCGTGAATCCAACCGCCAAAGCCTTTGATTTTGATATTGTAATAAATACATACCAACAATACGCCGATTGCCAAAGCCAAAGTCGTATTCAAGTCAGCAGTCGGTACAACGCGCAACAGTGCATGATGATTACCGGTAACGCCTTGCCATACCATCGGCAGCAAATCAACCGGCAACATATCCATGGCGTTCATCAGGAAAATCCAGACAAACAGGGTCAAACCCAAAGGCGCAACGGCTTTACGCGATTGTTCGTTGTGAATAATACTCTTACACATGTTATCCACGAATTCGAACAAAATTTCAACAGCTGCTTGAAAACGACCAGGCACGCCAGCCGTTGCTTTTTTGGCACCGCGCCACAAAAGGAAGCTGCCGATTACGCCTAACAGAACAGCAAAAAAGATTGCATCAAGGTTAATGAACGAAAAATCAGCGATGTTTTTCAGTCCTTGACCCTGAGTAACATCCGACATACTGGTCAAGCTTTGCAAGTGGTGCTTGATGTAGTCGGCAGCGGTCATAGTTTCACCTGCCATAGTGTTTCACTCTCAACAATACTAAAAAAACCAAATGACTGACACTGAGTAACCCCAATAAGAATGGGAAAAATACCAGCGATTGATGCCATATCGCAAAAACGACCGACATAGATACCAGCGACAGCACTACTTTTAAAACCTCTCCACCGACAAACATCGACCTTTGCAGATCGGGATTTCGTCGGGAAAACTTTAAAAGTAAAACTGCAACCAGGGTAGGTAAAATGTACGAAAATCCTCCCACCAAAGCAGAGAGGAAGCCGGGCAACCCGGAAAATAACGCACAAACAACTGAAATTATTAACAATACAATCACTTGCAATGGGACTATTTGATTCATTGTACTTCACACCCCAAAACGCAAGGTAAATTAATATAATCAAGAAGTTTGTTAACGTCAAGCAATATGTTAATCTTTGTGAACCTTTCACAGATGAATGATTAACACATATAAAACAAATCTTTGCAGGAACGGAGTTTAACACAAATTACATGTTGCTACACAGATTTTACAGAAGATTTTGATTTGTATTGTAAACATCTGTACGACCAGTCCTTTTATCAAAAATTCAGGCCGTCTGAAAATTTTTTTCAGACGGCCTGTTTATAAAACCGTTAAAACTCTTGATTAATGCCTAACTGTTTCAGCAAATATTCGAACGTTTCCGGCGTATCAAAATGCAGTATGATTTTGCCTTTTTTCTGATTGCTGGTTTTGACTTCGGCATTGACACCCAAACGCTCGGTCAGGGCATCATTAATACGGCGGATATCCGGGCTGATGGTCTTGGCTGCTTCCGGTTTGGCTTTTTGATGCGCCAACTGGCTGCGGCGCTCCACCTCGCGCACCGACCAACCATTTTTGACAGCTTTTTGCGCCAACTCCAATTGGTCAACCACATGCAAGGTCAACAACGCACGGGCATGACCCATTTCCAGACGGCGTTGATAAAGCATTTCCTGAACCGGCTCAGGCAGACTCAACAGGCGCAGGCTATTGGAGATGGCACTACGGCTTTTACCGACGGCTTTTGCGATGGTTTCATGAGTCAAGCCGAATTCGTCGGCAAGGCGTTTCAAACCTTGCGCTTCTTCAATCGGATTCAGGTTTTCACGTTGCAGGTTTTCAATCAAACCCATGGCCAACGCGGTTTCGTCGCTTATGGTTTTGATAACGACGGGAATCTCGGTCAAACCGGCCAACTGGGAAGCGCGCCAACGGCGTTCGCCGGCAATCAATTCATATTGAGACAGACCACGTTCGCGTACGATAACCGGCTGGATAATGCCTTGCGCTTTAATGGAATCGGCCAATTCCTGCAAAGCTTCATCATCAATTTGCACACGCGCCTGATAGCGGCCGGGCTGAATATCGGCGATGGCAACCGTTGTCAGGCGGTCGCTACTACTGCTGTCCACTGCATTGGAAATCAGCGAATCCAAACCGCGTCCCAATCCACCTTTTGCTTTTGCCATATTGTTTTCCCTTTCAGACGGCCTCATTGTTGAAATGACGTATTCTATCGGATATTGCCGCTTTACGACAATTTGAATCACGATGATTTGACTATTGCCATTTATTTACGGAGCGAAACCGCAAACACGCCCCTTAAAGCGTTGCTTAAGCGGATTTCTTCCGCATTTTCCAACATGGTACGCGTGATGTGTGTTTCCCTTATCGTATCCATACCTAAATATAGCTGAGGATGCCTCAATACCGCTTGGCGCATTACCCCGTTCAAAATATCTAAATCCAAAGACGGCGTGAGCCATTGTCCTTGATATTTGACGAACACATTGCTTCTTCCACCCTCTAACAAAAGGCCGTCTGAATTGAAAAACAGACTGTCAAATGCGCCCTGCCCTTCTGCCGTTTTCCACGCTTGGTCAAAAATTTCACGGCGCGTGGTTTTGAAGCGGCGTAGATAATCGCGTTGGCTTAATGTGTGTTCACTCAAGATAACGTATTGCTGCCCATCCAATTCGGAAACAGCCGCATGACTCAATACAAGACCGTCTGAAAACAAAGCGGCTTTGACTCTAAATAACCCACTTGGCAACGCATCTATATAGTGTTGGATTTTCTCTATTGTATTTTCAGGCCAAGTCAGGTTGAGCGCTTGCGCCGAGCTGTTCAGACGGCCTAAATGCAAATCAAGCAAACGGCATTGTCTATCTTCCACACGCATGGTTTCAAAAATACCGAAATCAGGCCGCAATTCATTCAGAAAACGCGCCTTCCAACCGCACTCGCGATATTCGGCTTCAGGATCGCTATCAATCACAATCCCCGAACCTACTCCATAAACGCCTTGATAAAGGCCGTCTGAAACTGGTTTCAGGGATAAGGTGCGAATCACGACATTAAATACACCTTCAAATCCCAAACCCGTATCGCACGGATGCAAAAAGCCGATGCTGCCTGTGTACAAACCGCGCGGTTCGGATTCAAGAGACTCAATAATCTGCATACTCATGCGTTTGGGCGCGCCGGTAATACTGCCGCATGGGAAGGCTGCACGGAGAATATCGGCAACCGAAACATCAGGCAGCGCCTGCGCCTCGATGGCACTGGTCATCTGCCAAACACTGCCAAAACGGGAAACTTTAAACGGTTCAGGCACGCGTACTTTGCCCGTTTGTGCGATTTTGCCGAGATCGTTGCGCAACAAATCGACAATCATCACATTTTCGGCGCGGTTTTTAGGATCGTTTTGCAATTCAACGGCGCGGCGTTCATCTTGTCCATCATGAAGAATCGGCGCAGTACCTTTCATAGGCTCGGTTGTGATCAGGCCGTCTGAATCGATTTTGAGGAAAAGTTCGGGAGAAAAACACAAAGTCCATGCGTCCTGCCCTGCCTCGTCGGGCAGACAAGACAAAACGGCATACGGCACAGGCTGGCGCAAGCGGCGGTAAAGCTGAATCGGATTGCCGTACGTTTGCAGGTGCAGGCGTGCGGTGTAATTGATTTGATAGGTATCGCCGCGGCGGATGGATTCGTGGATTTGGTTGATATGCTCGAGATAATCGGCTTCGGATACGGAGAATCGGGGAGTGGAGATACCTGCCTCAAGGCCGTCTGAATGATTGGCCAGCCAGCTTTCGGCATTGATTTCGGAACAATCGGCAAACCAGTGCAAACGCAAATTACCACTGCGCGCGGATGAAATATCCATCAGTGGCAATCCGAATTCGTAGTCTGCAAACAACACTGCATACAGGCCTTTTTTCCAACCCGCCTGCAAAACATCATCCAACGACGCCAGTTCGTTATGATGAAAAAGGCAGCTTTCCACATGATTTTGATAGAGTTTTGCACGACCGCTTAACGCATCGTCGAACAGGGCGAAATAAGGCATGATGTATTATACAAATAGGCTGATTATACGCTGTTTTTACAAAAATTATCAAACAAGCCGGAAAAAATCGCTTATGTGTAATTTTATGTAGGCTAATACAGCATAAAGAGGTAAAATCAAGTCATACCACACCATATCATTTAAAACTTAATCGATAAGGAGACTTTATGGCAGACCACCAATTAGAACCGTTCGAGAATGTTGAACTGGGCGAGAAACAAGACCAGCTGCAAGTATTCGAAAAGGCTGTTTTGGAACACGAAGGACGCGGCACTGACGAAGATTCCAGCAGCGCACCGCTTCCTGCCAACTACCCGTACAAACAACGTATGCGCCGCTCTGTTTACGAAAAAGAAAAACAGAAGCTGCAAATCGAATTGTTGAAAGTACAAAGCTGGGTTAAAGATTCCGGCCAGCGTATCGTCAGCCTTTTTGAAGGCCGCGACGCAGCCGGTAAAGGCGGTACCATCAAACGCTTTATGGAACACCTGAATCCGCGTGGCGCGCGCGTGGTTGCTTTGGAGAAACCGACCACTACCGAACGCGGCCAATGGTATTTCCAACGCTACATCCAAAACCTGCCGACCGCAGGCGAAATGGTATTCTTCGACCGCTCATGGTACAACCGTGCCGGCGTAGAACGCGTAATGGGCTTCTGCGAACCTAACGAATACCTGCTCTTCATGCGTCAAACCCCTGAATTGGAACGTATGCTTGTTGCCAGCGGCATCCATCTGTTCAAATTCTGGTTCTCCGTATCCCGTGAAGAACAACTCCGTCGCTTCATCTCCCGTCGTGACGACCCGCTGAAACACTGGAAACTGTCTCCAGTGGATATCCAATCGCTCGACCGCTGGGACGACTACACCGAAGCCAAAAACGCCATGTTCTTCCACACCCACACCGGCGACGCGCCTTGGGTCATCATCCGTTCCGACGACAAAAAACGTGCACGTTTGAACTGTATCCGCTACTTCCTGCATCAGCTGGACTATCCGGGCAAAGACGTGAAAGCCATCGGCAAAGTGGACGAGAAAATTGTTTTGATTCCTGATACACGTTACAAAGAAAAAACTGTCGATCTCGGACACGATTAATTTGTAACATTACCAAAGGCCGTCTGAAATTTCATCTTTCAGACGGCCTTTTCTTAATCCTCGCGATTCCAGTACGTTTTTTGTGCGAATACCAATTTATTGTCAGTGAATTTCACACTGTCCAAATTCAATGCCCAAACATCGCTTTTCATCACTCTGGCAGCAGGATGCGCTTTGTAATACAAAGACTGCGCCGCTTTCAAATCCGCTTCATCCTCAATCAAAGCGGCAGTCGCCGCAAACTGAATGCCGCTGATTTTCGTGATGCTGTCAGATTGTCCGGCAATAGTACCGGCTACTTTGGCTGACCGGCTCATCATTCCGCCATGTCTCGTTTTCAAAGAAGTCAACACAATCAATCGGGCATTCGCCTCATCAAACACATAAAAACAGCAAGCTGCCCAAACTTCGCCCTCTTCCGCAGCAGCAATACTGACGACATGATGATTACTCAAAAACTTAACTATATTGGCAGGAATTGTTTGCATGGCTCTTATCTTCATTCTCAGTCGTAACTTATGCTCAGGCCGTCTGAAACATCATCCCTGCCAGCGCGGCACATTGTTTTGAATGATACCGAACAAGTCCAAAGCATGAGAGACGCTGTGTGTAATCATATCTTCAATGGATTCAGGCTTCTGATATAAAGCCGGAACGGGAGGAAACACAATACCTCCCATTTCTGTCACACGGCGCATATTTTCAATGTGCGCCAAGTTTAACGGCGCTTCACGCACCATCAACACCAGCTTGCGCCGCTCTTTCAACGTTACATCCGCCGCACGGCTGAGCAAATTATCGGCAAATCCATGAGCAACCGAAGCCAAAGTTTTCATTGAACACGGTGCAATCAACATTCCATCCGTCAAAAACGATCCACTGGCAATACTTGCCCCGACATTACGGACGGAATGCACAACATCCGCCAAAGCATAAACATCTTCCTTGGTGTAATCCGTTTCCAAAGCGCGGGTCATCTCCGCCCCTTGCGAAACCACCAAATGCGTTTCTACCTGATGCTCACGCAAAAGCTGTAAAGCCTTCACGCCATACTGGAAACCGCTGGCACCGCTGATGCCGACAACCAAACGCTTCATTGTATTTTCCTGTCTCGGCCTAAAGATAAATGAAAGGCAGATTCTCAAGACGAAAAAATAACCGCTAAAAAGCGGTTAGATTTTCTAATGTGGTGCCGACAGCGAGATTTGAACTCGCACAGCCTATGGCCACTACCCCCTCAAGATAGCGTGTCTACCAATTCCACCATGTCGGCATAAATCAAATTGCCTTACTGCTGCTGAGGATTCGGTGCAACAGGAGTTGTATTGTTTTGTGCAGGCGTTGCAGGCTTAGGAGCTTGCTGGCTCTGCTTCACATCGCTGAAGTCTAAACCGTGCTTACTGGAGTGGGTGTGAATATACACCATCGCCATGCAGGTCGCAAAGAAAAATGTTGCGGCAATAGCAGTTGAGCGGCTCAAGAAGTTGGCATTACCGGCAGAACCGAATACGCCTTGCGCGCTACCGCTGCCGGAACCGAACGTTGCGCCGGCATCCGCGCCTTTACCGTGTTGCAACAATACTAACACGATTACGGCTAAAGCGGAAATAATATTAATGATCCAGATAAGGGTTTTAAAGGCTTCCATATGTTTTCTACGAGGCTTGTGCTGCGTTGATGATGGCGGTAAAGGAGTCATATGATAATGACGCGCCACCAACCAATGCGCCGTCTACATGAGGTACTGCGAAGATGTCGGCCGCGTTATCCGCTTTCACACTTCCGCCGTAAAGAACGCGGATTTTAACATCGCTTCCGCACAAAGACAAGATTTCTTTGTAGATAAATGCGTGCATGTCGGCGATTTGTTCGACAGTGGCGACTTTGCCTGTACCGATCGCCCAAACCGGCTCGTAGGCAACGGCGATGTTTTTGGTGTTCAAACCTTGCAGGATGGAAAGCTGGTGGGTAATGACTTCGTGTTCTTTGCCGGCTTCGCGTTCTTCCAGGCTTTCACCGACACACAACAATGGAATCAGGCCGACGTTGAGGACGTTTTCCATTTTGCGGCGTTGGATTTCGTTTTTCTCGCCGAAATAAAGGCTGCGCTCGGAGTGGCCGATGAGGACGATGTCAGTACCGATGTCGGCAAGCATTTCGGCGGACACTTCGCCGGTGTACGCGCCGTTATTCGGGAAACGGCTCACGTCTTGCGCACAGGTCAAGATACGGTTGTTCAAAACAATCTGCATGGCGTTGTGCAGTTGCAACAGATAAACGGTCGGAGCAGCCAGACCGATTAACACGCGTTCTGCGGTTGGCATGACACGGAAGCGGTGCATAAGCGCATTGTTGTTTTGGAGTCGGCCGTTCATTTTCCAGTTGCCGATAACCCATTTTTGATCCCACATTCCGATTTGGTGATACATCTTTATTGCTCCGTGTGTTGGTTGTTGCTTGCTGTAGCGTCGTGTAATGTCAAAGTTTAGTGGATATATGTGCGCTTGGCAATTATTAACGAGCCTCTGGGCCGTCTGAAAGATGGCACACTCTCCGACAAGGATTTATAATGTATGCTTCGATAAAATTAAGAATTGAACGGAGCACAAATATGGACTTTGAAAAAGCGCGTTTCAATATGGTTGAACAGCAGATTCGTCCGTGGGATGTCTTGGACTTCGACATTTTGGATGCTTTGGAGGAGATCGAGCGCGAACATTTTGTCGGCGAGGCTTTTCAAGGTTTGGCCTATGCGGATATGGAGCTGCCGCTGACCAACGGTCATAAGATGTTGGAACCCAAAGTCGTTGCCCGCCTGGCTCAAGGTTTGAAATTGAAAAAAGACGAAACCGTCTTAGAAATCGGTACAGGCTCAGGCTATGCAACCGCCCTGCTGTCCAAACTGGCCGGCAAAGTCGTCACTGACGACATCGATGCCCAGCAGCAGCAACGCGCCAAAAAAGTTTTGGACGAATTGGGCTTTACCAACGTCGATTATGTGCAAAACAACGGCCTGACCGAAGCATCGCAAGGCGCTCCTTTTGATGCGATTTATGTGGGCGGCGCAGTAGACAGCGTGCCTGAAATTCTGAAAGAGCAACTGAAAGACGGCGGCCGTATGGTGGTCATCGTCGGCCGCAAACCGGTACAACGCGCGCTTTTGCTGACGCGTAACGGCAATGAGTTTTCCGAAAAAGTATTGTTCGACACCGTCGTGGCACACTTGGAAGACAAATCGGCCAATCCGTTCGGCGATTTCGATTTTTAAACAACAGGCCGTCTGAAAGTTCAGACGGCCTCATACTTTTATACCCAACCCTATGACCGACATTATCCAACTCTCGCCCACCGAATTGAAACAATGGCAGGACGAAGGCCGCGCATTTCATCTGCTCGACGTCCGCACCGATGAAGAACGCGCCATCTGCACCCTGCCCGCCGCCATTCATATCCCGATGAACCTCATCCCCCTGCGTCAAAACGAGCTGCCCGACGACGATTTACCCATTGTCGTTTACTGCCACCACGGCATCCGCAGCCTGCACACGGCAATGTATTTAGAAGACGCCGGATTTGAAAACCTCTACAACCTGCAAGGCGGTATCGATGCTTGGGCAATGCAGGTAGACAGCAAAATGATGCGATATTGAATCGGTTTTATCAATAAAAGGCCGTCTGAAACTGGATTTCAGACG
>NZ_KV810288.1:22797-48023 GCF_001812735.1 Neisseria sp. HMSC069H12 | reverse complement strand
GGCCGTCTGAAACTGGATTTCAGACGGCCTTTTCAAACCTTTCTGCTTACGCTTGCAAGCTAGCGACAAACTGCTGTACGGCCGGCACAGCCAAAATCAACAGCAATACCAATACGGCTTTTTCCATACGGTTGAACTGACAACTTCCGTAGTGTTTCTTTTGCGAATAGAGAAACAGCAATACGCCGGGCAAATAGAGCAAGACTGAAAGCAGCAAATATTCCGTGCCTGCCGCATAGACAATCCAAGCCGCATAAAGCGTTGCTGCCACGCCGATAAGGCGGTATTTCGCCGCAGCCTTTTGTGTCAGCGATAATTTGAACAGATATGCACCAATTAACAGATACGGTATCAAAATCATGGAAGTCGATACCATCAGCAAGGCAGAATAATCCTCGCCTTTTAACCACACCAGCAATAGGCAAACCTGCACGGTCAAAGTGGTAAACATCAACGAACCCTGCGGCACTTCGTTTTTATTCAACGGGATAAACGATTTTGGAAATGCGCCGTTTCTCGCACCCATGTGCGGAATCTCGGTCGCATACAGCGTCCAGCTTAAATAAGACGACAGCACAGACACAATCAGGCAGGAAGAAATCAGCACTTTACCCCAAGGGCCGACCATGTGCGCCAACACGCCCGCCATAGACGGATTAGCCATTGCTGCAATATCCACACGAGGCAAAATGCCTTGAGCCAAGACAGTAATTGCCACATACATTGCCAGCGTCAAGCTGACTCCGATAATGGTTGCTCGACCGACATCAGCACGACTTCACTTCGTGCATGCTTGGACAAAACCGCTGCACCCTCAATACCGGTAAACACCCACAGCGTAATCAGCATTGTGTTTTTCACCTGCGTCATCAGGCTGACATCAGGATTTTCAGGCGTAGCAAGGCTCGCCCCTGTCCAATCGGACATAAACACTTCGGTTTGAAAGAAATAGGCTGCCATACCGATAAATAAAATCAGCGGAAATACTTTGACTGCTGTCGCAATCAGGTTCACTCCTGCCGCTTCTTTAATACCGCGCACTACCAACCAGTAAATCAGCCATACAATTACCGATTCACCGACAAAAGCAGCAAATGTGTTGCCTTTACCGAAAATCACGTTGTCCGGCGTATCGACAAATCCGCCTACTGCTTCAAACGCAACCACCAAATAGCCGACAATACCGACCGTAGTGCAAAGCCAATAGCCCCACGCTGAGAAAAAACCCATCAAATCGCCAAAGCCGTCGCGGGCGTACGTATAAATACCGCCGTCCAATTCGGGCTTAAGTTTGGACAAGGCCGAAAATGACAGGCCGAGAAAGATAATGCCCACACCGGTAATCAGCCAACCCAGCAGCAAAGCCTGCGAACCTGCAACGGCAGCCATATTCTGCGGCAGGCTGAAAATACCCGAACCAATCATGGAACTGATAACTAAGGCCGTCAGCGCGGCCAAGCCGATTTGAGATTTTTGCGACATGTTTATTCCTGATTTTTATAATTATGTATTTGTAAAGCGACGGCATTACCGGCTTTTTTAGCCTGTTCTAACCGTATCAAAATATTATGCGGCCGCTTTCAGACGGCCTTAAATCCTTGCGCCAACGCACGGATATGTTCAGGTGCGATACCGCAGCACCCGCCGATGATTTCAGCACCCAAATCCGCCCATTGTCTCACCCACGCCAAATAATTTTCCGGCGTAGCATCGGCACGAATCGGATCCAAACCATCGTTGGCCTCGTTCATCTGTCCTTGTACCGGCTCAAATGCATTGGCGTAAACACCCAGTTTCAGACGGCCTTGGGCTTCATGTGCCACTTTCAAAGCTTCCGCCATCACTTCAGGCTGACTGCAATTGAACAACATTGCCGCCGCACCTATCTCTACCGCGAAATCCGCCGCCTCGTGCACGTTTTCTCCCGAACGCAACACCGGTACATCATACGGCATCGTATCTTCCAAAGTAAACGACACCCAAAACGGCTTACCATCATCAGGCAGACTGCTGCGCCAGAAACGCGCTTCTTCCAAGCTGGATACGGTTTCTGCCAACCAAATATCAGCAAACGGCATCAAACCCGATATTAAAGGGCGCGCCAAAGCAGGTGCGACTTGTTTGTCAAACAAGTCAGGGCGGTAAGAACCGAACAACGGCGGCAGGCTTGCGGCCACTTTTGCAGTAGTCCCGCTTTGTTCCACCGCTTCACGCGCCAAACGGCCGGCCTGCCTTGCCCATTCGGCAGCTCGAGCATCAAAGCGCTCCTGCCCGATATGAAACGGAACAAGCGCATAGCTGTTGGTCGTAACTACTTGTGCGCCTGCGCGAAGAAAGTCCAAATGCGTTTCGCGTACAATCTCCGGCGTTTCCATCAAAGCCAAAGCAGACCATTCCGGCTGACGAAACGGTGCGCCGCGCCGATGCAGTTCACGCCCCATTCCACCGTCTAAAATCGTTACCGTCATGATCGACCTCCAATGATGATTTTTTAAAATCGCCATTCTACGCTTTTTTAACTCCTTACCTTTAATCTATAAAAAACTAAACTTATGCAGTTTCGTTATATAAAAGGCCGTCTGAAACTGGATTTCAGACGGCCTTTGCGATTATTTCACAAACCGTGCATCTGCCATAAACGGCCGTGTAGCCACCGGTTTAGCGGAATAGAAGCGGGAGAAAGTGCTGTCGATTTTGGTCTGTATCGGCTTACCGTCCAATGTTGCCGATGCTTCCAATTTCACACCACCGCCACTGGTTTCGCCCAATTTCATATTTGGCAACGTCAGTTTGGCAATATTTAGTTTCACATTTTCCACCTTGGTATCAGGAGACATCAGCTGTTTGCCGACGGGGCGGATTTTTTCACCCTCATCATGAGGCGCAGCACCACCATTGTCGTCAACCACGCCGATATTAATCAATCGTGCAGACGCCAAATCCATTTTGCCGTTTTTAACCGGAATACCGACAAACAGTTTTACGCCGCGATGAATGAACGTATTGTCCCGCCACTGAGTTTGGCCCTCTTTCGGCGGTTTGGTTTCTGCTGCCACCGAATAAGTGCGGCCCATAATCATCAATTTATAGCCCGGAATTTTTTTCGAACCCAACCCATCGGTAATGTCTTCGACCAGTTGCGGCGCAGTCAAGGTTTCGTTTGCCAAAATACGGGCTGAAGTTTCTGCCAGATGGGCGGGCTTGCCGTCTATGGTCAATGCCTGTTCATGGCCGAAATCAGATGCAAATGCAGGCACGGCAGCCAGCGCGGCGGCCAATGCCAGAATACGGATGGTTTTCATTGCAGACTCCTGATAAAAATATAATTGAGTTGATTACCCGATAAAATCCGGGCGATATTGATAAGAGCCGATATTTTTATACAAATGATACAGATTATCAAGAGTATTTAGATTTCAAAATAAAAAAGGCCGTCTGAAAACCAAGTTTCAGGCGGCCTTTTAATCTACTTAAATCTTCTATCAGTCTTTGAAGCGTTTGAATACCAATGTGCCGTTGGTACCGCCAAAGCCGAAGGAATTGGAGATGGCAACGTCGATTTTCGCGTCACGCGCTTCATTGGCGCAGTAGTCCAAATCGCAACCGGCTTCAACATCTTGTTCAAAGATGTTGATGGTCGGTGGAGATTTTTGCTCGTGTACCGCCAACACGCTGTACAACGCTTCCACACCGCCGGCTGCGCCAAGCAAGTGGCCGGTCATGGATTTGGTGGAGTTAACGATGACTTTGCGCGCATGATCGCCCAAAGCGCGTTTGATGGCTTTGGTTTCGTTGGCATCACCCAAAGGAGTCGATGTACCGTGTGCGTTGACGTAATCAACGTCTTCAGGATTCAGGCCGGCATCTTTCAGGGCGCGGGTAACGGCTAATGCAGGGCCCTCTTCGTTAGGCGCGGTAATGTGGTAGGCATCGGAGCTCATGCCGAAGCCGACGATTTCAGCGTAAATTTTCGCACCGCGTTTTTTCGCGTGTTCCAATTCTTCCAACACCAGCACGCCAGCGCCTTCGCCGATAACGAAACCGTCACGGCCTTTGTCCCACGGACGGGAAGCGGTAGCAGGGTCGTCGTTGCGGGTGGAAAGTGCCTTCATGGCGGCAAAACCGCCGACGCCCAAAGTGCTGATCGCGCCTTCCGCGCCACCGGCAATCATAACGTCTGCGTCGCCGTATTTAATCAGTCGTGCAGAGTCGCCGATGGAGTGTGCGCCGGTTGTACAGGCAGAAACCATGCCGTAGCTCGGGCCACGGTAGCCTTTGAGGATGGTTACGTGGCCGGAAATCAGGTTAATCAGCGAGCCTGGGATAAAGAAAGGATTGATTTTGCGCGCGCCGCCTTCGATAACGGCTTTGCTGGTCGCTTCAATGCTCGGCAGGCCGCCGATACCGGAGCCGATGTTGACACCGACGCGGTCTTTGTCGAGGGTTTCCACGTCGTCCAAGCCTGAATCATTGATGGCTTGCAGGGCGGCGGCAATACCGTAGTGGATGAATACGTCCATACGGCGCGCTTCTTTCGCGCTGATGTATTGGCCGATGTCGAAATCGCGCACTTCGCCGGCGATTTGGCTGTTGATGTCGGATGCGTCAAAGCGGGTAATCCGTCCGATGCCGCTTTTGCCTGCGAGCAAATTGCTCCATGCGGTGGCGACGTCGTTGCCGACCGGTGATACTTGGCCAAGACCTGTGATGACTACTCTTCTCTGACTCATGATAATCTCGCTGTTGGTTGTCGGGATTTTCGCGGCAGCCTTGCTCATTTTCTTTGTGAAAACGGGCAAAACTCATGCCGTCTGAAATTTCAGGGGTTTAATAATAAGGTAAAAGCCTCTATTGCGATGGCGCAGCAGAGGCTGGATGTTTGGTGCGACCGATTAGCCTTGGTGGGCGTTGATGTAGTCGATAGCCAATTGTACGGTAGTGATTTTTTCAGCGTCTTCGTCAGGGATTTCGCAGCCGAAAGCTTCTTCCAAAGCCATCACCAGTTCTACGGTGTCCAGAGAGTCAGCACCCAAATCGTCTTGGAAAGAAGATTCGTTTTTCACTTCGGCTTCGTTTACGCCCAGTTGTTCAGCAACAATTTTCTTAACTTGTTGTTCGATGTTTGACATGTCAGTCGTTCCTTTTCGCCTTGCGGCAGGTTGTTTAAGAGAAATAATTCGTCGGTATTGTACCGAATTCGGATAGAGTTTTCCATCTAATCCTACATTTTAGCACAGATTATTCTGGAAAAACCTGTTGTTGCGCATATTAGCATAGGCTGATTTTAACCTACAAGCAGGAAATTGTTTTTATTTGATATCATAGAGTTAAGTTTGATTATCGTAAATCGTGGCCATCTGAAAATCCTAATTTCGGCTTCTCAAACGGCTTTAATGCAATTTCAAATATTTCCTCCAATTATTTTTCCAAACTGCCCACATCATCCGTCTCACGATATTCCAGCCCGTCCAATGCCGCAAAATGCTGCTTGCCGCATTCGATTTTCAGCCGTTCGTTTTCGCGCAGCTTGTCGGTGTCCACTCCCGCCTGAATGCCTTTGCCGGTATTTTTGGTTTCCGCAACGAAATATACTTTGTCCTGAACCTGTTTCACCACCGCCCAATCGGGATTGTAGTTGCCCAGCGGGGTCGGGATTTTGAACCAGCCGGGCAGTTTGAAGTAAAACGCCACGCCGCCTTCATTTTTCGCATCATAATCCTCGCAATTTTGGGCAAAGGCTTGTTCCGTGCCGGAATCCAAAGGAATGTAGTTTTCGCAAATGGTTTTTTGCGGTTTTCCGACTTCGAACGTAAAGTCGTTTTCATAAAACTCGATGCCTTCGCGCTCCATGTCTGTCAACAGCTTTTGGTCATACACTTCGCCGGTTTGCTCATACTCGATTCCTGCCGTCATCAATGCGTACAGGCTGCGGTTTACCGCTTCGGCGGCAAGGTCGATGAAGCGTTGCGGATTACCAACTACATCTTTCAGACGGCCTGACTTTGTGACGATTTCGTACACCGTGCGCCGCGTCAGCCCCGTTTTTCTTTGGATCTCGCCGAGTATGTCGGGAATTTCCCATGTGGTTTCCATATCGCGGCTGCGGCTGGCAATTTCGACTGTTTCGATACCGTAGGTTTGGGATTGTTTTAATTGCGCCTTGCGGATGCGGATTTTCGGCTTCTGGATTTCGGGCAGGCCTGCTACTGCCGCCGAAGCCTGTTTGATCAATTCTTCCGTATCGAAGCGCACCCTGTAGCGCGTTTTGTATTTCAACCTGTCCCAAATTGCCTGAAATTCGGGGTCGAGCGGAAAATCTTTGCGGAATAGCTGTTTTTTCTTCTTATTGCCGTTTTTGATGTTTTCGGCGGCAAATTTAATACCGCATTCGTCTTCGTATTCCTTTTGCAGGTTGGCGGCAAACGATTCGTAGCTTTCGTTCGGCACCACGGTCAGTATGTTCACTTTTTCATCGCGCACGCGCCGTCCTTCCTGATTGACGGCTATACGCAGCCCGCGCCCGATTTCCTGCCGCTTTTTCAGCGGCGAGCGGGTTTCGTTGAGCGTGCAGATTTGGAATACATTGGGGTTGTCCCAGCCTTCTTTCAGCGCGGAATGGGAAAAGATAAAGCGCAGCGGGCTGCCGAAGGAAAGCAGGGTTTCCTTATCGCGCATAATCAGGCGGTAGGTATCGTTGTCCGCCTGAGTTGTACCGTCGGTGTTTTTCAGACGGCCTTTCTTGTCTTGCGAGAAATAGCCGCCGTGTACGCCCGCCGTATCGGCGCTGCCTGCAAGCTCCCGATAGATTTCTTCAAACCAAAGGGCAAACTTGCCCGCTGCTCCGTCTGCCGTACGGTAATTCTCCACGCGGTCGATGAAGAACAGCGACAACACCTTCATCCCCAGCGGATTCAGCCGTTTCTCCTTCGCCAAATGCTCCCTTACCGTCTCGCGGATCTGGTTTTTCATGATTTCATCGCGCACCGCATCGCCGTCTCCGCCGCGCGTAATGGTTCTACCGCTTGAGAACGCCAATTCCTGATTCTCGAAATCCATGCCGTCAATGATAAAACCGTGGCGGTAGGCTTCGTTGCCGCCCGATTTTTCAAACAAATCGTCTCCCGATTTGACGGACACCTTTTTCTTCTTGGTTTCCTTTTTATCCTGATAATGAATGTTCAAATCGGCTTTCAGACGGCCTTTGGCCGCCTGCTTTACTTCCAGCAGCTCCGCAAATGCACCGTTCACATCGTTTTCCGCCAATACCGGCAAGACTTCGATTTGCTTTACCAGCTTCAAATTGTATGCCTGCACGGGATTCAGACTGTAAACCTTGTGGTAAGGGTTTTTATGCGTTGCCGAATAGCGCAGGGTAAAGAGCGGATTGAGCGATGCCAAGGCATTCAGACGGCCTTCCGTTTCCATATTTTGCGGCTCGTCGATGATGACGATCGGACACGTTTCCTGAACAAACTTAATCGGCGCTTCTCCGCTTTCGTTTACCTTATTGATAACGTTTCCATCTTTTTCAAACGACTGGATGTTGATCACCAAAATTTCGATATGGTCGTTTACCGCAAAAGCGCGCAAATCCGACAGCCGGCCGCTTGAATATTCAGCATAACGCATCACAGGCCTGCCGAACACCCCGTCAAAATGCGCCTTCGTAATTTCCAGGCTTTTCAACACGCCTTCCCGTATCGGCACGCTCGGTACGACAATGACAAACTTCTTCCAGCCGTAGCGGCGGTTTAATTCGTAAATCGTGCGCAGATAGACATAGGTTTTGCCCGTACCCGTTTCCATTTCCAGGGAAAAATTCCGCCCGTGCTCGCCGATTTTTGTTTCAGGCTGTCCGTTTTGCTTTTGTACCGTGTTCAGATTCAGGCCTAGCGTTTCCCAATCCAAATCCAAGCCGTTGCCTACAAACCGCCCCGTCCCCTGACTGGTCAAATCGAATGTCCGGACATGGTTCGGCTGCCCTGCAAAAAGATTCGCAACGGCATTTACCGCATCAAGCTGATAGGGCAGTTCTTCAAATTTCAGTTCCATCGTTTTCTCCCTACACACACTCGAACATCACGCCCGCATCCTTCATCTGCAATACGGTATTGCTTTTAAGCGCATCGTCACCCTCAAACAGCCTGTCCAATGCCGCCACCTTAGCGGGATGCTTCGCCAGCACGGCATCAATCAAACCTTGATCCACGCGTTTCAGCAGGAAAGCGTACAGCCCGCCCGTGTCTTCGTCTTCCACGAAATATACGTCGTCTGAAAACGAAACCTTGCAAGTCAGCTTCAAGCCCATGCGCAGCATCAATTCGTAGAGCAGGTTTTCAGACGATGTTTCAGACAGCACGGAATCGATATTCAACGACAATTCGCGTTGCAGGGCTTCCGTATCGGACTGCTCGGGCTGCCGCCATTGTTTGAAACCGCTTTCAGCAAGTTTGAAAACTTTAAAGCCCGTATCTATTTCCGATCCGTCTTGAAGGCCGTCTGAAATCTGCCTGCCCGCGCGGCGGATGCGTTCTTTGGCAATTTCGGCAATCGTGTCGAAACCCGCCTTGCGTGCTTCGGATTTTTCGTCGGTTTCTTCGGGGAGCTGGACGCAGATAAAACGGCGGCTGCCGCCGTCTTCGGCGTTAAGCTGCATCACGGCATGGGCGGTAGTGCCGCTGCCGGAAAAGAAGTCTAGGATTAGGTCATCTGAATTTGTGGCTAGTTTTGCCATCTTTAAAAGATACGGAATTGGCTTTGGGGTATCAAAATATGCTTTTTTATCAAATATTTTTTTAAGTTCATCAGCTGCATTTGCTGTATTACTTGTATCTAACCAAATTGTTTCAGGAACAGAGCCTGCTACTTCTGAAAGGAATAATTTACGATAAAGTTTGTCTCCATTTTCAATCAACCTTTTTTCTTCATCTAACTTTTTCATATTTTCCAAACCGACCAACCATTCTCGTTCAGAATAGAATCTTCCGTTCAATGTCGTATATTCATATCTACTACCTCCTTGATTTCCTCGCGCCCATAGCCCCAAAACACGATAATCACCACGTTCATCATTATCAGGATTTTTATATGCTTTAAGTGTTTCCGCCTCAATTTCAAGTTTATTAAATCTAAGATTTTCAATATTTTTTGCATAAACAAAAAGATATTCATGGACACGACTTAAATTAGGCGCACTATTATCTTTACCACGTTTTCTATGCCAAGAAATTTGTGAAACAAAATTCTCCGCCCCAAACACTTCATCACACAACAATTTCAACTGTGCCTGTTCGTTGTCGTCAATGCTGATAAAAATCACGCCGTCTTCGCGCAGCAGGGTTTTCGCCAGATGCAGGCGCGGCAGCATCATGGAGAGCCAGTTGCTGTGGTAATGGCCGCTGTCTTTGCTGTTTTTGCGCCACGCGCCTTGGAATACGCCGTCGCGCTTCAGGTAGCCCGCGTCATCGGTATCGCCCACGCGGCGGGCGTATTCTTCGCGGCTTTCGGAGAATTTGTCGGGATAAATAAAGGAATCGTTGCCGGTGTTGTAGGGCGGGTCGATGTAGATCATCTTCACGCTGCCGGCGTAGGATTTTTGCAGGATTTTTAGGGCTTCGAGGTTTTCGGCTTCGATAAACACGTTTTGCGTGCCGTCGAAATCTGCGGATTCTTCTTTGCAGGGGACGAGGGTGCGGGAAGTGGGGCTTTGCAGGTTGAGATAGGCGGCGGTTTTGCCCGCCCAATCGAGTTGATAACGTTCGCCCGCGCCGACAAGGTTTTCTGCGCCGAGGACGAGTTTGAGTTTCTCAAAGTCGATTTGGCCTTCGCAAAAGACTTCGGGAAAGAGTTGTTTGAGTTTTAATATATTGTTTTGTTTGAAATTATTTTCTAAATCGTGTATAATTTCGGTTCGGTTCGGTTCGGTTCGGTTCGGTTCGGTTGCCATAATTGCGTCTTCCATCAATGATCACTTACAAGGTGTCCATTTTATCGGGATATGTTGAAAGTTAAAAGAAAAGAAGGCCGTCTGGAAAACTTTAATATTCGTTTTTCAGACGGCCTTCTTTTCACTTGCCGAAACAAGAGTATTTTGTTTCTCAACTTTACAAAACGGTCAGTCCTGTTGCTTGCTTCTACCCCAAAAACTCTTTCAAAAACAGCAAGACGCAGGCGAGTTCGTCTGCGGATTCGCGTTGCGTACCGTTGCCGGTATGACCGCCACCGTCAGGCGAGTAGAGCCAAGATTGCGGCGAGGTTTCGCGCAGTTTGGCGTAGAACTTGAGCGCGTGGGCGGGATGGACGCGGTCGTCGGACAGGCTGGTGGTGATGAGTGCGGGCGGGTATGGCACGTCGTCTGAAAGATTGTGATACGGCGACAATTCGCCCAGCCAGCGTTTGCAGACTTCGTATTTTTGCGGGTTGCCGTATTCGTCCGTCCAGCTTGCGCCGGCGGAGAGCAGCGGATAGCGGATCATGTCGGTCAGCGGTACTTCGCACACCAGCGCGCCGATGCTCTGCGGCTCGCGCACGAAGGCAGCGGCAGTAATCAGGCCGCCGTTGCTGCCGCCCTGCAAACCGATATGTTTGGGCGAACTCATGCCGCGTTCGGACAAATCGCGCACGACTGCCAATAAATCATCAACGCTTTTATGTTTGCTGATTCCCTGCGCTGCTTGATGCCAGCGCGGGCCAAATTCGCCACCGCCGCGTATGTTCGCCAACACAAAGGCATTGCCCTCTTCCAGCCAATATTTGCCGACGCTGCCGAGATAATGCGGCAATTCAGGAATACCGAAACCGCCGTAGGCATAGACCAAAGTCGGCGTGTCGGGCGTGGCGTTTTTGCCGACGTGGAAATAAGGAATGCGCTCGCCGTCGGCCGAAGTCGTCCAAAACTGCTGCACGTTGATGCCGTCTGAATCAAACTGCTGCGGCTGACGGCGCATGACAGTCAGTTCCATCACGTTCAAATCCAGCGCAAACAGCGTCAGCGGCGTAGTGAAATCGCTGGCGGCAAGGTAAACCACGTCGCCGCCCCACGGTTGGTCGGTCATTTCCAATGCACCCGAAGGCAGGCGCGGCAGTTTGACTTCCTGCCATTTGCCGTCGGCAAACCGCCATGCTTTCAGACGGCCTTGTACGTTTTCCAGCAGACTCGCCACGACAAAACGCTTGGTCGTTTCCACGCTTTCCAATGCCTGAGTTTCATCGGGCGCAAACAAAAGCTGCGCCGCCCCGAGTTCGCCCCGATTCAGTTTCACCGCCACCAGCGCGCCGCTTGGATAGCTTTGGTTTGCGCGGTTCCAGTCTTTGCGCAGCGTCAGCAAAAGATGTCCCGCCAGATAGCCGACTACGTCGCAATCGTTGGGCAGGTTTAACGGTTTCGCCTCGCCTTCAGACGACACCTGCAAATAGGTTTTGGTGTAAAAACCATCTGACGCTTCAATCAAATCAATCGGCGACCCCTGCGGATCGAGATAACGCCACGCGTTTACCATCATGCCGTCTTCGGCAATTTGATACACCGGCAGGCTTTCCTCGAAACTCTTGCCCCGTTCCACCAGCCACACTTCGCGCGGATAGCCCGATTCGGTCAACTGGCGTTCGTCCCAAGCCGGACACACCCACACGCTGTTTTCATCGCGCCACGACACATGGTTTTTGCCTGCCGGAAAGTGAAAACCGCCTTCTACCAATTCCCCTGCTTCCAAATCCACTTCCAGCGTATACGCCGTATCGCCGCCCGATTTGCTCAGTGTTAACAACGCGCGGTTGGGCTGTTCCACCAAGTGCGACACGCCGCCTAGATATACATCGTCGCCAAGCAATTCATCGAAATCCGCCACTGAAAACAGGATTTTCCACTCAGGATAGCCGGAACGGTACGTCGCCGCTGTACACACGCGGTACACGCCCTTCGGATATTCTGCGTCCTGATGGAAATGGTACATCCGCGCACGGTGTTCCTGACAAAACGGAATCTGCCGCGTGTCCTGCAACTGTGCCAAAATGCCATCGGACAATGCGCGCGCTTTGTCATTTTCTAAAAAACGGGCGCGCGTTTCGGCATGCGCCGCAGCGGCAAAATCTTGCGTTTCGGGAGATTCGAGGTTTTCAAAATGGAGATAGGAATCGGGGTAAGATTTCATAGGAAAAGGCCGTCTGAAAGATTGGGAAACGGAATTATAACGGCAAAATCAAAAAAGGCCGTCTGAAACCTGCATTTCAGACGGCCCGAGACATTATTCAACTCAACGTCCGTATATTTTCCACAAACCTTCCTGCAAACCAAACGCAGGCTCGCCGTCTTGCGGCTGGGTGCGGACGTAGCTGCCGTCAGGCTGCATCAGCCAAGCCTGGGTATTGTCTTCCAAGGCCATTTCCAAACCTTCGCGGATCACGCGTTCTTTGAGTTCGGGCGTGGTAATCGGCGTGGCGACTTCAATACGGCGGAAGAAGTTACGACCCATCCAGTCGGCGCTGGAGATAAAGGTATCGTCTGCGCCGTTGTTATGGAAGCAATACACGCGCGAGTGTTCGAGTTGGCGGCCGATAATGGAGCGGACGCGGATGTTTTCGGACAAGCCTTTGACACCCGGGCGCAAAGTACACATACCGCGCACAATCAGGTCGATTTGTACGCCTGCCGCGCTGGCTTGATACAGCGCATCAATCACACTCGGCTCGATGAGGGAATTCATCTTGGCGGTAATCCGCGCCGGTTTGCCGGCTTTGGCGTGTTCGGTTTCCTGCTTGATGCGGTCGATGACCATTTTGTGCAGGGTAAACGGGCTTTGATAGAGCTTGTTCAGACGGCCCGGCTTGCCCAAGCCTGTGATTTCCATAAACAAAGTGTTCACATCGGCAGTGATTTGCTCGTCGGCGGTGATGATGCCGAAGTCGGTGTAAATGCGCGATGTGCCTTGGTGGTAGTTGCCGGTACCGAGGTGGGCATAACGCTTGAGCACGCCGTCTTCGCGACGGATAACCAAAGCCATTTTGGCATGGACTTTATAGCCGAATACGCCGTACACGACGTGCGCGCCCGCCTCTTCCAGCTGTTTCGCCCAGTTGACGTTGTTGGCTTCGTCAAAACGCGCCATTAGTTCAACCACGACGGTAACTTGCTTGCCCGCCAGTGCGGCCTTCATCAATGCGCGTACAAGCTCGGAATTGCTGCCGGTGCGATAGATGGTCATTTTGACGGCCAATACATCCGGATCGGCCGCTGCCTCGTGTATCATTTGGACAACCGGATCGAAAGACTGATACGGGTGGTGCAGCAAAATCGGCGACTGTTTAACCAGTTTGAACACAGAGCCGTTTTTGCGCAAGGCTTTCAGACGGCCTGCATTGCGTGGCGGAAACTTCAAATCCGGTCTGTCCACCAAATCGGGAACGGCATTGAGGCGCACCAAATTGACCGGCCCTTTGACCTGATACAGCTCGGCAGAAGTCAGCTTGAACTGGGCAAGCAGGAAGTCGTGAATATGCGCCGGACAAGTATCCGCCACTTCCAAGCGCACGCCGTCGCCGTATTCGCGGTCGTGCAATTCGTTTTGAATCGCGGCGCGCAGGTTTTTCAAATCTTCCTCATCCACCGTCAAATCGCTGTCGCGCGTGAGGCGGAATTGATGGCAACCCTTCACTTTCATGCCGGGGAAAAGTTTGCCGACATGGGCGTGCAAAATAGACGATAAGAACACAAAGCCTGCGTCGCCTCCGCAAATTTCAGACGGCATGGGGACGACACGCGGCAAAATGCGCGGTGCCTGCACAATTGCCATTCCGGACGGACGGCCAAACGCATCCGTGCCTTCGAGTTCGACGGCAAAGTTGAGCGATTTGTTTAACGGGCGAGGGAACGGGTGCGAAGGATCGAGGCCGATGGGCGTGAGAATGGGCAAAAGCTCGTTGTCGAAATAGTTTTCAATCCATTTCTTTTGCGCGGCCGTCCAATTGCGGCGGCGGTAAAAATGGATGCCTGCACGGTCAAGTTCGGGCTGAAGCACATTATTAAACAAATCATATTGCTCGCGGATCAGCGCCTGCGCCTCTTTTGCCACCGCCTCAATGGTTTCGGCTGCGGTTTTACCGTTGTCGAGCAGTTGATGCGGACGCAGTTTGTTTTCGCGTTTCAACCACGCCATGCGCACTTCAAAAAATTCGTCCAAATTGGAAGAAACAATGCACAAAAAACGCAAACGCTCCAACAAAGGAACATTCGCATCCTGCGCCTGAGCCAGTACACGGCGGTTGAACGCCAACAGGCTGAGTTCTCGGCAAAGAATGCGGTTTTGCTCGGGCATGGTTTACTCCTGAAACATCAGTCATTAACACCATCAAGTATAACGTTTTGCCGCCGTTCCGTCAGGTTTCAGACGGCCTTGACAGAAAACCTTATCCCTATTTGAGGCAAGACAAAGGGTTATCCGTTTTTTTCTATACCGAAACAGCGGTTTTTGCTATAATGCGCCGTTTAATGCAACCGCAATACCACTGCTAAAGGATAAGAAAATGGGCTTTTTGCAAGGCAAAAAAATTCTGATTACCGGCATGATCTCCGAGCGTTCCATCGCTTACGGCATCGCCAAAGCCTGCCGCGAACAAGGCGCGGAATTGGCATTTACTTATGTTGTCGACAAACTGGAAGAGCGCGTCCGTAAAATGGCGGCCGAACTCGGCTCCGAACTCGTGTTCCGCTGCGACGTTGCCAGCGACGACGAAATCAACCAAGTTTTCGTTGACTTGGGCAAACACTGGGACGGCTTGGACGGCTTGGTTCACTCCATCGGCTTCGCCCCTAAAGAAGCTTTGAGCGGCGACTTCCTCGACAGCATCAGCCGCGAAGCATTCAACACCGCTCACGAAATCTCCGCATACAGCCTGCCTGCGCTGGCAAAAGCCGCCCGTCCGATGATGCAGGGCCGCAACGCCGCAATCGTTGCACTGAGCTACTTGGGCGCCGTTCGTGCCATTCCTAACTACAACGTTATGGGCATGGCCAAAGCCAGCCTCGAAGCCGGCATCCGCTTCACTGCCGCCTGCCTGGGCAAAGAAGGCATCCGCTGCAACGGCATCTCCGCAGGCCCGATCAAAACCCTGGCCGCTTCCGGCATCGCCGATCTCAGCAAACTCTTGGGCCACGTCGCTTCCCACAACCCATTGGGTCGCAACGTTACCACTGAAGAAGTCGGTAACACAGCCGCCTTCCTGCTGTCCGACCTCGCTTCCGGCATCACCGGCGAGATTACGTACGTTGACGGCGGTTACAGCATCAACGCACTGAACGACGAAGAGAACTAAACGGTTTACACGCAAAACGCACTTTCATGATGAAAGTGCGTTTTTTATGACTATTACATTATGGCTTGAATAACTGCATAACCAAAAAGGCCGTCTGAAAGTCAAATACACGAATGAAACATAATTGTCGTACGCTTCGGCGCGTTATGTTACTAACATTACAACATTATCATTTCATCTCATTTAAAAGATGAGATAGAGCATTGATTCTAAAGATAACATTCATGTTATCTGATACTTAGCCGCTAATAAAAAATGGTGTAAAAAAGTAACAGAAAAACTTCAGACGGCCTGTTTTTCATACAGAAGGCATAGAAGCAGGAGATTTTTGGCATAAAATACAAAATTTAACATTATTGAATTTTTCTTAACCGATAAAGCGTTAATATGCCTGCCGATTTATTGAATCACATCTGATTTTGACTCAAACACATACAGGAGATTAATTATGTCAATCGCTTCAGAATTTAAAGAATTTATTATGCGCGGCAACGTTATCGACCTCGCAGTCGGTATGGTTGTCGGTACAGCATTCAGCGGCATCGTCAAATCATTGGTTGACGATGTAATCATGCCTCCTATCGGTCTGTTGATCGGCGGCGTTGATTTCTCCAACCTGTTCATTACACTGAAAGACGGCGCACAAGCCGCTCCTGCAGAAGGTTACGCCAACCTGGCAGCCGCTCAAGCAGCCGGTGCCGTTACTTTAAACATCGGTCTGTTCATCAACACTGTGATCAGCTTCCTGATCATCGCCGCTGCCATCTTCTGCGTGGTTAAAGCCATCAACTCCGTGAAAAAAACCGAAGCTCCTGCTGAAGAAGCTCCTGCAGAGCCTAGCGAAGAAGTTCTGTTGCTGCGCGAAATCCGTGACTCTCTGAACAAAAACTAATCACAATACCTAAACATACACGCACAAACCAAGGCCGTCTGAAACCATTTCAGACGGCCTTTTCTCATACCAATCTATTTCGTTAAGTCCTTCCTATTGAAAGAATCACGCCCTTCCCTTTCTCAGCAAGCTATCCTGCTTTTTCAACCATGAATTAACGCTCATGGTAAACACAAAGAAAATGAGCAGCGCATCTCCTTGCCAATAAAAAAGCCCGATGCGTTCAACATCGAGCTTTTAACTGGAAAACCAATCTTAGTCTTTGCGTGTTTCCACCAAAATCATTTCGACTGCTACGTCTTCCACTTCTACTTTAGGCACATCCGAACGGCGTGTTTTAGCAACTGGTTCAGGTTGTGGCTGCGCGGCAAAAGCGGCAACGGCTTGCGGATCGGTTTCAACGAAGATCAAATCGCCCAAGCTCTCAGGCACAACGATTGCGACAGGCGCTGCTTTAGCGACGGTTTCAGTTTGTGTGGCAACAGCTTCAGTTGGTACTTCAACCGGTGCAACAGTAGCCGTTTCATTCGGAGACAATACTGCAGAAATAGCTTCTTTGACGTTGCTGACGGCAGAAGCAAGCAGGGCTTGTTCGGCATCAGCGCCTTCGGTTTGCGCTACGGTAGGCTCGTCTTCGCTTTCAATCGCAAATACGAATGGCTCTGCGCTGGTAACTTCAGGCTCGGATACCACAATCACCAGCGGCTCGGCGTGGTCGCTTTCAGAAGACAATGTCGCATTTGCAGCTTCAACCGTTTCGTTCAAACCTAAAACATGCGCTACGGCAAAGAGGACTTTGTCGGCGGTATCGGTAATGTTCAGGTATTGCTCGATTTTTGCCGAAGACGGGATATTGCGTTTTTTGCTGTTGGAACGGCGGTCGTTGCGGTTGTTGCGCTGACGGTTGTTGCGGTCGCGTCCTTGACGGCCGTTGTTTTTCACACCCCCTTCGCTGTGGGCGTTGTCGTCCACTTCAACTTGCGCCTGTTCGCCATCGGCTTGAACGTTCACGTCCTCAACACGGTTTTCCGCAGATTGATGACGGTTGCGCTCGTTACGGCCGTTGTTGCGGCGACGTTTATTGCCGTTTTGTTCCGCTTGGTTTTCAGACGGCATCTCAGCCAGTGCAACCGCTTCTTGAACGTTTACGTCTTCAACCACTTCCTCAACACGGTTGCGCTCGTTGTTGCGATCATCGCGGCGGTTGTTACGGTTGCGGTTGCGGCGGCTGTCTTTACGCTCGTCGTTGCGGCTTTCGTTTGATTTGTTTTCTTCAACCTTGCTGTCGGCAGCTTCGGCATTCACTTCGCGCACTTCGACTTTGCTGCCGTCGTGTTTGTTGTTGCGGCGTGGATTTTGACGGCGGCTGTTTGAACGGCGGTTGCTGTTTTGGCTGCGGTTGTTTGTAGTGCGTTTTTCGGCAGGCTCTTGAGCAACTGCGGCAGGTGCAGGCTCGCCGCCGAAAATGCGTTTCAACCAAGCTTTGAAGCTGTCCCACCAAGAGGCTTTTTTCTCAGGGGCGACAGTCGGTGCAGGCTGGGTATGGCGTACGCCTTTGACAGCTGGCTCAGGACGGGAAGCTTTGGCTTTTTCGCTGCCGAAAGGTTTGGCGGATTCGTCTTCTTCCGGCTCGGCAACGCGTTTGTAGCTCGGTTCGCCGTCTTCTTCTACGTCATCAATGCGGATACGGTTGATTTCGTAGTGCGGATTTTCCAAGTGGATGTTTGGAATCAGGACGACGTTGACATCCAAGCGCTCTTCCATCGCAAACAGCTCGGCGCGTTTTTCGTTCAGCAGGAAGGTGGCAACATCGACAGGCACTTGTGCGTGTACTTCGCCGGTATTGTCTTTCATTGCTTCTTCTTGAATGATGCGCAAAACGTGCAGGGCGGTCGATTCGATACCGCGGATGACGCCGGTACCGGCACAGCGCGGACACGCGACATGGCTGCTTTCGCCCAGAGCCGGTTTCAAACGTTGACGGCTCAATTCCAAAAGGCCGAAACGCGAAAGTTTGCCCATTTGCACGCGGGCGCGGTCTTTTTTGAGCGCATCGCGCAGGACGTTTTCAACATCGCGTTGGTGTTTCGGATTTTCCATATCAATGAAGTCGATGACGACCAAACCGCCCAAGTCGCGCAGACGCATTTGACGGGCGACCTCTTCGGCGGCTTCCATATTGGTTTTGAACGCGGTGTCTTCAATATCCGAGCCGCGTGTGGCGCGGGCGGAGTTAACGTCGATGGAAACCAGGGCTTCGGTGTGGTCGATCACAATCGCGCCACCGGAAGGCAGGCTGACGCTGCGTGAGAACGCGCTTTCGATTTGGTGTTCGATTTGGAAACGGGAGAACAGCGGCGTGTGGTCTTGATAGAGTTTCAGACGGCCTACATTGCTCGGCATGACGTAGCTCATGAACTCGGCAACTTGGTCATAAACTTCTTGATTATCCACCAAAATCTCGCCGATATCGGGACGGAAATAGTCTCGAATCGCACGAATCAGCAGCGAGCTTTCCATAAAGAGCAGGTAAGGGTCATGGTGTGCTTTGCCTGCTTCTTCAATGGCTTGCCAAAGTTGCTTGAGATAATTCAAGTCCCATTCCAACTCTTCCGCGCTGCGGCCGATACCGGCAGTACGGGCAATAATGCTCATGCCGTTCGGAATGTCGAGTTCGGCCATAGCGGCTTTCAACTCTTGACGCTCTTCGCCTTCGATACGGCGGGATACGCCGCCGCCGCGCGGATTGTTCGGCATCAATACCAAATAGCGGCCGGCCAGGCTGATGAAAGTGGTCAGTGCCGCGCCTTTGTTGCCGCGCTCGTCTTTTTCGACTTGGACGATGACTTCCATGCCCTCTTTGAGCACGTCCTGAATACGCGCCCTGCCGCCTTCGTAGTCGCGGAAATATGAACGCGATACTTCCTTAAACGGCAAAAAGCCGTGGCGGTCGGTTCCGTAATCGACGAAACACGCTTCCAGCGACGGCTCGATGCGGGTAATGATACCTTTGTAGATATTGCCTTTACGCTGTTCTTTGCCCAGCGTTTCGATGTCCAAGTCCAAAAGGTTTTGGCCATCGACAATGGCAACGCGCAGCTCTTCGGCCTGCGTTGCGTTGAATAACATTCTTTTCATAGTCACCTCGTGAACAGCGGCCGTTTGATTTGTGAATATCTTTTTCAGACGGCCTGTCTGTCCGGTTGGCACTCTTCAAAGGCAAGATGGGAAAATCCCCGTGTAACCAGTATTTGATTTGAAATCCGCAAGGTTGCATGCTTGAGCTCAAGCCATGTGCGGACGGATTCGGATAAAGAAGGAAATAAAGAACAATGCGGCGGAAAGGTTGATGGTTCCGCTGCCGTCCGAATGCTGATGCTTCGGACAAAATAAGGCAGCCTACATCTTCTTATTATCGTAGCGCCGGTAATTTCGGACGGTGCTGCGCGGACTGCGTCTTACGCCCGGCCGGACGGCAGGTTCAATTCAAACTTAATTACGGGATTGCGTTTGCCGGCTTTGAACAAACACAAGGAAATGCTTTGCGGAGTGCGTTTTTAATATAAAATCTCGTTTTAACAATAAATCCGTTTCAGACGGCCTGCGACGGCAGGTTCGGGTCCCGAAACGGACGTTTTGGGATTATAGAGAAAATGCACGCAATACGCAAAGATTCAGTCAGCCTGATTGCCGTTGCCGAACACGCGGAAGGCCAACGCCTTGATAACTATCTGATAAAAATCCTCAAAGGCGTCCCGAAAAGCCATATCCACCGCATTATCCGCGCCGGCGAAGTGCGGCTGAACAAAAAACGCTGCAAACCCGACAACCGCATTCAGGCAGGCGATACCGTCCGCATTCCGCCGATACGCATCGCCGAAAAACAAAGGCCGTCTGAAAGCCAGGCCGCGCCTGCGCGCGAGTTTGACATCGTTTACGAAGACGATGCACTTTTGGTCATCAACAAACCGTCCGGCGTCGCCGTCCACGGCGGCAGCGGCGTGAGCTTCGGCGTCATCGAACAAATCCGCCGCGCCCGTCCCGAAGTGCGTTATCTCGAACTCGTCCACCGCCTCGACAAAGACACCAGCGGCCTTTTGATGATTGCCAAAAAACGCAGCGCCTTGGTAAAACTGCACGAAGCCATCCGCAACGACCATCCGAAAAAAATCTATCTTGCACTGGGTGTCGGCAGGCTGCCGAACGACCGCTTCCACGTCAAGCTCCCCCTGTTCAAATACACCGGCGCACAAGGCGAAAAAATGGTGCGCGTCAGCGAAGACGGCCAATCCGCCCACACCATCTTCCGCGTGTTAAACCGTTTTTCAGACGGCCTTTTGCACCAAGTCGGCCTTTCCGACCTGACCTTTGTCGAAGCCACCCTGAAAACCGGCCGCACCCACCAAATCCGCGTCCACCTGCAATCGCAAGACTGCCCCATTGCCGGAGACGAACGCTACGGCGACTATCAGGCCAACAAACGCCTGCAAAAACTCGGTTTGAAAAGAATGTTCCTGCATGCTTCCGAGCTGCACCTCGCCCATCCGCTGACCGGCGAAAAACTGATCCTGAAAGCCCCCCTGCCGCAAGAATTGGCGCAATTTGTTTTAATGCTGGAAAATCAGGAAAAGGCCGTCTGAAATCAAATAGATTTACTTAACCCAAAATAAGGAAACGTCATGTCTAAATTTTATCTTCTATTAGCATTAATTTTAGCTGGTTGTACAACTGCATCGGGAATCCAAATCGTTGAAAAGGGCAACTCGGGTTTTGATACAGCAATCATTTACAAAGGCAAAGAAACTATTTTAGATGTTAATGAAAATAATGAACAAGAATATCGCATATTCCATCAAGGAGCATCAGGATTTACTCCTTCAACTGCTGTGAGACACAGTGCTGAAAAAAGAGCACAGGCTTTCTGCAAACAAAAAAATAAAAGTATGAAAGCAATTAGAGAAAGAGCATCTACTCCTCCTCACATCTTAGGGAATTGGCCTAGGATTGAGATTATTTTTATCTGCACAGAGACAAAACAAGTAGATATTGATAATTCAAGCGACAACAAAAAATATGATCAATTAGTAAATTTAAAGAAATTATTAGATCAAGGTATTCTTTCCGAACAAGAATTCAATCAAGAAAAAGTTAAAATATTAAGTAACCCATAGTTCTATTCGTGTATTTTGGTGAATTCAGCTACATCAAATACACTCTTAAAATAATAAGTTATTCAAGGCCGTCTGAAAGGAAACCCATGAAACCCAAACTCATCATTTTCGACTGGGACGGCACGCTTGCCGACACCACCAACCCCATCATCCACACCTTTCAGCAAAGCTTTGCCGATTGCGGCCTGCCCGTTCCCGAAGCCGACCAAATCCGTCCGCTCATCGGATACAGCCTGTCCGGCATCATCCGCCGCCTTGCCCACAACGTCAGCGAACACGTTCAGGAAACCCTGATTGAGACCTATGCCGCGCACTACCTCAATCCCAACAATCACAATATGACC
Organism: Neisseria sp. HMSC069H12; assembly: GCF_001812735.1. NCBI lineage: Bacteria > Pseudomonadati > Pseudomonadota > Betaproteobacteria > Neisseriales > Neisseriaceae > Neisseria > Neisseria sp. HMSC069H12. The sequence goes on along the minus strand of NZ_KV810288.1, from coordinate 26,310 downwards.
CTGTTCCCCGAAGCCCTGTCCTGCCTGCAACGCTTGCAACAACAAGGTTATTGGCTTGCCATCGCCACCGGCAAAGGCCGAAGCGGCCTGGACAAAGCCATTGCACAAACCGACACCCAAGCCTTTTGGCTGGAAACTGCCTGCGCTAGCGAATATCCGTCCAAACCCGCGCCCGACATGGTACTTGCCCTCTGCGACCGACTGGGTGTTGAACCGGAAGAGGCCGTCGTCGTCGGCGACACCACCCACGACCTAGAAATGGCCACCAATGCCAAAATCCGCGCCATCGCAGTTGCCACCGGCGCACATACTGCCCAACAGCTTTCCTCCATGCCCCATGTCGCCATACTCAACAGCTTGGCCGAATTGCCTGATGTATTGGAAACCTTATAAAAGGCTAGGGGCTGACGTAGATTAGCCCTAAAGGCTATGCAACATCTATATTAAAGGCCGTCTGAAACCTATTTTCAGACGGCCTTTCATTTGTTTTATCGATCCGAGCGCACCCTGACAAATGTTGCAAATTTCGGCGTTCCCTTTTGCGTAAAACCACGATAACGGTAAGTAATCAGCGCACCGATTTTCGGCGGATGGTCGCGGTCTTTATCCTTAAAACCGCTGCCGATACGAAACTCGCCATATTGGTTTTTGCATCCTACCGCACCCAAACGCCCGACATTGCGCCCTTTGCCCTCATAATGACGCGTTACCGTACATTCATCATCATATTCACTTTTCAGCTTCAACAGCTGCCCATTTCTACCGCCTGCATAACGGGCTTCAGGTTGACGCAGCATCACACCTTCCCCACCCAGCGCTTCGACTTGTTTCAAAAAATCCAAAGCATGCTGTTTGTCGCGCACCTTGACTTGCGGAATGACCGTAAACCGTGCCGACGGGTGTGATTTCAGCCATTTCGAAGCCGTTTCCAGCCGCTGATACAGATTACCCTGCGCCTGCGGCACATCAAAAACATGCAAACGGATGCCATCCCAATTTCCCGAGGCAGAACGCACCGTCGCGGAAATTTGCTCAAACCGCCCTCGTCCGCTGTACAACTCACCATCCATCGGAAACGGCGGAAAACCTGCTGTAAAACCTTTGGGCGGTGTAAACGCATAACCCTGACGACTGACCAGCTGCCTGCCATCCCAATACGCGCGTACGCCATCCAACTTTTCACTCATGGCCCAACCGGCAATATCTTGATTTTTATATTCCTGCGCCAACAACAAATCTGCACCAAACGCCGCAGAGATGAAAGAAGCCGCAAAAATCGGTATCATGATCCGCATTACATTATTCATAAGACACTTTTCCAGACTTGCTTTTTATTATATATACATAATAGCAAAAGGCCGTCTGAAACGTAAATAACGCTAATAAGCATTTCCTAGGAACACCCATGGCACTCCAATTTGAAATCAACGCCGTTACCCCCTTCCGTCAAAACTGCACGCTGATTTGGGACGATGAAACTAAAGAAGCCGTTTTGACCGATGTCGGCGGCGATGTACCCTATTTATTGCAACAAGTCCAAAACAAAGGCCTCAAACTGACCGCCATTTGGCTGACCCACGGCCATCTTGACCACGCAGGCGGCGTAGTTGAACTTTTGAAAACCTGCGATATACCCGTTCTCGGCCCGCACAAAGACGACGAATTCCTGCTCCAAGCCCTTCCGCAAACGACGGCGCAATACGGCTTCCCCGTTTCTCCGTCATTCACGCCGACACGCTGGTTGGAAGAAGGAGAATCGCTCAAGGTCGGCAACCACAGCTTCCAAGTCCTCCACATTCCCGGCCACACTCCCGGCCAAGTCGTTTTCTATAACGCCGAAAACGGTCTTTTAGTCGCAGGCGATGTTTTATTTTATGAGACCGTTGGTCGCACAGATTTTCCGCGCGGCAATCATGATGACCTCATAAACAATATCTGCGCTAAACTATTAACTCTGCCCGAAACCACGCAAGTTATAGCCGGACACGGCCGCATGACCAGTATCGGGCATGAGAAAAGGTACAATCCGTTTCTGGTTCGTTAATATGAATATTGTATAAAGCCAACATTCTGGCATACACAGATTATGCGTATAAAGGAAAACTGACATACAATTTGCAGGAATAACACCCGAAAGATTAAGTACCTAATCTCCGGCAAATGCCAAAAAGAACTAAAGCACAAAGATAACAAGGTATTACGCAATACAACCTGATTTATCGAAAACCGGAAATCTCTAAACCCCAAGCCTTACTCGCAGTGAAATTGTTACAAAGTGACAATAAATGTCAGTCAGGCCGTCTGAACGGTTCTGCCGATTCAGGCGGATACAACGGAGATGAGGTGCAATGCCCTGCTGGAATGTGCCGATGTTCTGTTTGTCAAACCGTCGGGGACATCTTTAAGAAGCACAACATTATTTGGGTCAACCGGCAAACTCGCTGCCGGCACTAACAGGCCGTCTGAAAAGTTCGGCCGGTAAAATCAATAAAAGGATTATCAAATGAAAAAAATCGCAAAAGTGGGCTTCGTCCTGCTGGCTACCGGCCTGCTGGCCGCCTGTGCTACTAAGAGCAAAATCACTCCTGAAGGCACTACAGACGAGCCACGCTTCCCTAAACCTTACTCCCTGACCTTCAACAAAGGCCGCGGTACATTCCCGACTTTTGACGAGCTGGATCAAATGCGTCCCGGCCTGACCAAAGACGACATCTACAAAATCCTCGGCCGTCCTCACTACGACGAAGGTATGGTTGGCGTGCGTGAATGGGACTATCTGTTCCACTTCTACACCCCAGGCGTAGGTGTTGACCCTGAAAACACTTCCGGCGTTGAAGGCATCACTACTTGCCAATACAAAGTGATCTTCGACAAAGACAAATTTGCACGCAGCTTCTTCTGGAATCCAGTATTCCCTAAAGATGCCGTATGTCCTCCTCCAGCACCTACACCTAAACCTAAACAAGAGCCTCAAGTGATCATCCGCGAGATCATTAAAGAAGCTCCTGAACGCATCCGTCAATAAGGACAAATTTGAAACGGATCCTATTGGGTATAGCCTTGGCAGCAGGTCTGAATTCTTTGGCCGCTGCCGATGCTGTCAGCGACTATATCCAACGCAAAAAAGTTGTGGTCAATACAGCTAAGGCGGAGCTTTGCTTTGCCGATGACGGTCAGTGCCATCCGGTACTGATTGGCAAGACCACGCCGAAAGGCAAATTCAATATGACGCCGATGATGACCAGCAAACCGGGTTACGGTGGCGAAGTTATCGGCTTCAAAGAAGAAAATGACTTTCTGTTTGCGTTACATAGGGTATGGACGCTCAAGCCACAAGAAAGACGCATGGAACGCATCGTCTCCCCTCATGTGGCCGACCGCATCATAACCAATGGTTGTATCAACGTACAAAGCCATGTGTACGAAAAACTGCGTCAGTACTTCATTTTAGAAATCATCTGATGTAGGCTTTAGTTTGAATAAAGGCCGTCTGAATATTTTTCAGACGGCCTT
>NZ_KV810288.1:0-22697 GCF_001812735.1 Neisseria sp. HMSC069H12 | reverse complement strand
AGGCCGTCTGAATATTTTTCAGACGGCCTTTTCTTTTTATTAGTAAAACCTTTTATGTTTGGATATATTGATACGGTCTTGGACAGCGCGGCAACTTTGTTGAAGCTGCTGATTCAGGAAAAGAAAACTCTATCAATCTAACGCGTAAATCTAAAAGAAAGGCCGCCTAAAAGTTTGGGCAGCCTTTATTGTTTATAAACAAATAATATGTTAACCTATTGTTATCGAATAGATTTAATTATTCGTAATATCATTTCACAAAGCAAAAAGGACTCTATCTTATGAACCGTCGTCAATTTATCGGCAGCGCTGCTGCTGTTTCTCTCACCGCCGCCGCTTCTTTCGCTCGCGCTCACGACCATGCAGGCCATGCACACCATGCTGGTCATGCTGGTCACGCGCATTCTGCACCGCGCGCCTATGAAGCTGCGCGCAAAGCGGCTGCACATTGCGTTGAAGCCGGTCAAATCTGTCTGGCACACTGCATCGCCCTGTTGAGCGAAGGCGATACCTCCATGAAAGACTGCGCAGCCGGTGCTAACCAAATGTTGGCACTGTGCGGCACATTGCAAAACCTCGCTGCCCAAAATTCACGCCTGACCCCGTCTTTGGCAAAAGTGTGCATCGAAGCCTGCAAACAATGTGCTGCCGCCTGCAAAGAACACGCCGGCCACCACGCTGAATGCAAAGCCTGCTACGAATCTTGCTTGGCTTGCATTAAAGAATGCGAAAAAATTGCCGCTTAATCAATATTAAAAAAGGCCGTCTGAATTTCAGACGGCCTTTTATTTTGCTATTTTGTTCATGCTATTCGGCTGCAAGCTCTTGCTCATTCAGCAGTTTTTTCCGAACAATTGCAGGATTGCCCGCAGCCACGCAATAAGGCGGCACATCTTTGGTGACCACCGAACCTGCACCGATTACCGCGCCCTTGCCGATGGTAACACCGCCCATGATAATCGCACGCCGACCAATCCAAACATCATCTTCAATCACAATCGGGCTGATATCTGTATAACCTTCAAAGCGGCGGGTTTCAGGGTTGAATTTGTGGTTGATCGAATAAAACAGGCATTCCGGCCCCATCATCACGTTCTTGCCGAGGGTCAAACCGTGGCAGATTTCGCAATTTACGCCGATACCCGAATTATCGCCGACTACTGTATCCGGAAAAACGTATCCACCTTTTTCAATATTGACGTTTTTACCGATGTTTGGAGAAATGCACGCAGCCAAAGCAGCACGGAATTTTTGCGCAATTCTGCCGAATGGTTTGCAATAAGACGGAGGCAACATCCCTCCCCAAACACGCAAAATGCACGTCAATATCCTTTTCCACATTAATTCCGCCTCCTGTTCGTACAAGCGTAAATATTATTCAGACTATTATTCTTCTTAAAGTTTCACATCTAGAGGAGGTTTTACATCCTCTTTTCAGTTAGATTACAATCTGACCGCATAATATTTGGTTTGAGATTCTATTCTAAACTGTTCTCGTCTGTTGCGAAACTGCCCTGCATACAAAATATCCTCTTGACGAAACAGCCAAAAATAGCGAAAATCCCACGCTTAACTGAAGTACAGGCAAAACCCCTGTGCCCGCTTAATCGAAAGGAAATCAAATGAAACAAGGTATTCACCCGAACTACCACGAAATCAACGTTACCTGCTCTTGCGGCAACAAATTCGTGACCAAATCCGCAATGGAAAAAGACAGCTTCAACGTTGAGGTTTGCTCTCTGTGCCACCCTTTCTACACCGGTACTCAAAAAATCGTCGACACTACCGGTCGTGTGGACAAATTCAACAACAAATTCGGCAACCTGTTCAAACGCTAATTGCCGCTTTGTCAAAAAGACTGCTTCGTGCAGTCTTTTTTGCATTCAGGCCGTCTGAAACATTTCTTTCAGACGGCCTGAGCCTTTTGTCATCAACCGAATGCCATATCATTCCCAATATTCGATAAAAACGAGCCGTAAGCATTATTTTACAAAGCTCTCCGGTCCGGCATATCGCGCAAACCCGTCAAACCCTGTACCATTGCTATTCAAACCAACCGTTTTTTGACCTTCCATGCTGACTTACACACCGCCCGATCCGCGCCGCCCCCAAAAAACCCATGAAAAACCATGGCTTCTGCTGCTGATGGCCTTTGCCTGGCTGTGGCCGGGCGTGTTCTCGCATGACTTGTGGAACCCTGCCGAACCCTCTCTCTTTACCGCCTCCGAGTCCATGAAAAACGGCGGCAGCCTGCTGATTGCACAAATCTTCGGCCAACCCGATTTCACCATCTCCCCTGCTTTTTTGTGGGCGGCAACTGCATTCCAAACCCTGTTTTCACCTTGGGCGGCCGATGCCTATGATGCCGCGCGTTTTGCCGGCGTGGTATTTACCGCCATCGGACTGACAGCCTGCGGTTTTGCCGGTTTCAACTTTCTCGGCAGACACCACGGCCGCAGCGTTGTCTTAATCCTTATCGGCAGCATCGGTTTGCTGCCCATCGCCCACTTCCTCAATCCCATGTCGGCCGCTTTTGCCGCATTTGGATTGATTCTGTGCGGCTTTTCACTGGCACGCTGCCGCGTCATTATCGCCATTTTACTGTTGTGCGGCGGCTGGGTTTTACTCTCCCTTTCCTCAGGCTACCTGCTGACCGCGGCCATGATGTTTTTGGCACTTTCCCTGTCGTTCCATTCCACTTGGCAAAGCAAACGCTATCTGCTGACTCTGATTGGCGCCATCGTCGTTTCCCTGCCCCTGCTGATTCTGTATCCGCTGGTTTTATCCAAAACCAATCCCGAATGGTTTGATATTTGGTTCAACCATTATTCCTTAGGCGTATTCGGCGGCTTCCATCAGATTCAGACGGCCTTCAGCCTGCCCTATTATCTGAAAAACCTGCTGTGGTTTACCCTGCCTGCTTGGCCACTGGCGGCATGGACGCTCAGCCGCACGCGTATCCACGATAAAAACTGGGGCATTCTGAGCCTGTCTTGGCTGGTTATCATGACAGCCCTGCTCGCCATCAACCCGCAACGCCTGCAAGACAACCTCGTTTGGCTGTTGCCGCCGCTCGCCCTGCTCGGCGCGGCACAATTGGACGGCCTGCGTCGCGGCGCAGCGGCATTTATCAACTGGTTCGGCATCATGGCATTTGGTTTGATTGCCGTCTTCCTGTGGCTGGGCTTCTTTGCCATGAACTACGGCTGGCCTGCCAAACTGGCCGAACGCGCCGCCTATTTCAGCCCGTATTACATCCCCGACATCGACCCGATTCCGATGGCCGTCGCCCTGCTGTTTACCCCGTTGTGGTTCTGGGCGATTACGCGTAAAAACATCCGCGGCCGCCAAGCCGTGACCAACTGGGCAGCCGGCGTTACCTTGGCTTGGGCCTTGCTGATGACCCTGTTTTTACCGTGGCTCAACGCCGCCAAAAGCCATGCGCCGGTGGTTCACCAAATGGAAGCCGCGCTTTCTTCCGAATTGAAACAGAAACTTTCAGACGGCCTCGAATGTATCAGCATCGACGGCCAAGACCAGCGCACACGCATCGCGTGGACACAATACAGCCATATTAAAACCACGACCGACAACCCGTCCTGCCGCTACCGCCTCATCCGCCAAGCCGCCAACATCGGCGCACCTTCGGGTTGGCAAACCTTGTGGCAAGGCGCAAGACCGCGCAACAAAGCCGAGACTTTCCTATTGCTGGAAAAAACTGCGGCGCAATAAATCACACCAGCCTCAAAACTGAACATTCCCAGTGCAACAAAGGCCGTCTGAAAGAACTTTTATCCTTTCAGACGGCCTTTGACTCACTTTAACACCGCTTCCCGTACAATGGCCTTTTTCCCTTATCTGCCTAAAAATATGAAACCCAACCGCCTTTTGCCCCTCGTCCTCTTATTGACCGCCCTCTCCGCCTATGCCAAAGATTTCATCATCTACGACCGCATGGACTACGTCGATAAACCTGACCTGACCGCCGACAAACTCTCCAAAGTGTTCTTGGTTTACGAAAGCGAGCTGGTCAAACCCGATCCGACGGGCAAACGCAAACACGGCGTACTCAACGAAGCGCGCATCCGCGAATTGGCCAAGCAATCGCGCCGAGAAGGCTACCGCACCATTTCTACCGACATCGAAAGCTGGTTTGCCGGAAAAGACGGCCAGCTGCTGACACCCGACGAATTGAAAACCGACTTCGCGCGGATGTACCAAATCTTCAGAGAAGAAAACCCGCGCGCCATCATCAGCAACTACGGCATGCCTTCCGAACACCTGCACGGCATCCGCCACTACCGCCCCAACGTTGACAACGAAGCCATTTTGGCTAAATGGCGGCAAGTCAGCAAACGCCGTGCGCCTACCGCCGCCATCAGCGACTATGCCAATCCTGTGTTCTACATCACTTCCCCCGATTTGGTGCAATGGGAAAAAGACGTGAAAACCGCCGTTGACGACATCCACCAACGCTTTCCCAACAAAAAAATCATCGGCTACATCTGGCCGCAATATTATTCGGCCACCAACAGTCCTTATTTCAAACAATTCATCGACCCCGTCCGCTGGCGCAAAATGCTCGAAATCAGCAAAAAATACACCGACGGTGTGATTATCTGGTCGGACAAGCGCGATGAAAACAACCAAATCGTGCGTTGGAACGATCCGCGCATCCAAGCCACGATGAAAGCGACTCAAGCCTTCATCAATGCCAATGCAAAAGAAATCAAGGTAGAAGGTTTGCAGAAATATTAAAAATAAGGCGGGTATGTTTGCCCGCCTCTTTATATACCTACACAGCTGTCTGTATGTTTGACACAACACGCTGCAAAACGACCGTGCCACCAACGCTTCTGCATTCTTTCACACGTTTTTACCCGTTATTCCTAAGCGCAGGCCGTCTGAAAATTGCCCGAATATCCAATACCCTTTACAATACCCGTAATTAAAATACATTTTTTGACACCCCTCTCCTGCATGAGTTCCACACCCTTCATCGAAATGAAAGACGTTGCCTTCGCATATGGCGACCGTCCTATTCTGAACAATATCAACTTCAGCATTCCACAAGGCAATTTCGCCGCCGTAATGGGTGGTTCGGGCAGCGGTAAAACCACGCTGATGCGCCTGATTACGGGTCAAATCCGCCCGCAATCGGGCAAAGTGCTGATTGAAGGGCGCGATTTGGCCGCATTTTCGGCGCAGGAGCTGTACGAACACCGTCGCCGCATGGGCGTTTTATTCCAACACGGCGCATTGTTCACCGACTTATCCGTCTTCGACAACATCGCTTTCCCCATGCGCGAGCTGACAGATTTGCCCGAAGCGGTCATCCGCGATTTGGTGGTGTTGAAACTGAATGCAGTCGGTTTGCGTGGTGTTGAAAACCTGATGCCTTCCGAGCTTTCCGGCGGTATGTCGCGCCGCGTCGCCCTTGCACGTACGATTGCGCTCGACCCTGAAATCATGTTGTATGACGAGCCTTTCACCGGCCTCGACCCGATTTCTCTAGGCGTCATTGCCCACCTCATCAGCCGTGCCAACAAAGCCCTGCGCTCAACCAGCGTGATGGTAACGCATGATATTGAAAAATCGCTGGAAATCGTCGATCAAGTCATTTTCTTGGCACACGGCGAAATCATGTTCTCCGGCTCGCCCGAAGAAATGCGCGAACTCGACTCGCCTTGGGTACGCCAGTTTGTCGGCGGTTTGGCAGACGGCCCTGTCGCCTACCGCTATCCGGCGCAAACGACTTTAAAACAAGACTTGCTGGGCTGATGTTCAGACGGCCTGAAACTTAAACAAGGCCGTCTGAAAACCATTTAACCAATCAACTGAAACCTATGAATTTTATCCGTTCCGTCGGGGCAAAAACCCTCGGCTTCATCCAATCGCTGGGCAGCATTACGCTGTTTTTCCTGCAGATCCTGGCCAAATCAGGTACGGCGTTTGCCCGTCCGCGCCTGAGCATCCGCCAGGTTTACTTTGCAGGCGTGTTGTCTGTCCTGATTGTCGCCGTCTCCGGCCTGTTTGTCGGCATGGTATTGGGCTTGCAGGGCTATACGCAGCTGGCAAAATTCAAATCCGCCGATATTTTGGGCTATATGGTTGCCGCTTCCCTGTTGCGCGAATTGGGTCCCGTATTGGCAGCTATTCTGTTTGCCAGCAGCGCGGGCGGTGCCATGACCAGCGAAATCGGCTTGATGAAAACCACCGAGCAGCTTGAAGCAATGAACGTGATGGCGGTCGACCCTGTGGCACGTGTGGTTGCGCCGCGCTTTTGGGCGGGCGTGTTTTCCATGCCTTTGCTGGCTTCGATTTTCAACGTTGCCGGTATTTACGGCGCGTATTTGGTCGGCGTCGAATGGCTGGGTTTGGACGGCGGTATTTTCTGGTCGCAAATGCAAAACAACATCACCTTCCATTACGACGTACTCAACGGCTTAATCAAATCCGCCGCTTTCGGCGTAGCCGTTACGTTAATCGCCGTACATCAGGGCTTCCACTGCGTACCAACCTCCGAAGGTATTTTGCGTGCCAGTACACGCACAGTAGTGTCTTCCGCCCTGACCATCCTCGCTGTCGACTTCATGTTGACCGCATGGATGTTTACCGACTAAAGGCCGTCTGAAACGACACTTAAAAAGAATGAAACAAGGACAATAGCACATGAAAAAAAATGCTTTGGAATTTTGGGTAGGGCTGTTTGTCTTACTGGGCGCGGCCGCTATCGGCTTTCTCGCCTTCCGCGCCGCCGGCGGACAATCGTTCGGCAAATCCTCTCAAACCTACACCGTCTATGCCGATTTCAGCGACATCGGCGGCTTGAAAACCAACGCTCCGGTCAAATCCGCAGGCGTACTGGTGGGCCGTGTTGCCTCCATTCAGCTCGACCCTAAATCCTATCAGGCAAAAGTCGCCCTCAATCTGGACAGCCAATATCAGTTCAGCAGCGACGTTTCCGCACAAATCCTGACTTCAGGCCTGTTGGGCGAACAATACATCGGCCTGCAACAAGGCGGCGATACTGATTCTTTGGCGGCAGGCGATACCATTACCGTCACCAGCTCCGCCATGGTTTTGGAAAACCTTATCGGCAAATTCATGACCAGCTTTGCCGAAAAAAACGCAGACAGTGAATCTGCCGGTCAAAACAAACAATAAACACATATCAACCCAATATTCAGGACACTCCCATGAAAAAAACTTCCTTCATCAGCGCATTGAGCATCGGCGTATTGAGCATCAGCATGGCATTTGCCTCTCCTGCCGACGCAGTCAACCAAGTCCGTGAAAACTCCGTTCAAGTGCTGAAAATCCTCAACAGCGGCGAGGCCAACACCGCACGCCAAAAAGCTGAAGCCTACGCCATCCCTTACTTCGACTTCCAACGCATGACCGCTTTGGCCGTCGGCAACCCATGGCGTACTGCGACTGACGCACAAAAACAAGCGTTGACCAAAGAGTTCCAAACCCTGCTGATCCGCACCTACTCCGGCACCATGCTGAAATTCAAAAACGCCAAGGTCAACATCAAAGACAACCCTGTCGTAAACAAAGGCGGTAAAGAAATCGTTGTCCGCGCCGAAATCAACGTTTCCGGCCAAAAACCGGTCAACATGGACTTCACCACCTACCAAAGCGGCAACAAATACCGCGCATACAATGTCGCAGTCGAAGGCGCAAGCTTGGTTACCGTATACCGCAACCAATTCGGCGAAACCATCAAAGCCAAAGGCATCGACGGCCTGATTGCCGATTTGAAAGCCAAAAACGGCGGTAAATAATCCACCCCTGCACCATGCCTCCTGATGTTCAGACGGCATGGTGCCTTACATCATAAAGACACCATGCAAACAGAAATCCGCAACGGCACGCTCTACATCAGCGGCGACGTTACCGTCAAAACCCTGACTGCCTCCGCCTTTGCGCGCTACGAACAACAATGCCGTCTGAAAGAAACAGACAGCATAGACTTCAGCCAAGTAGGCAAAGCAGATTCAGCCTGCGTTTCCCTGCTGCTCAACGCTCTGCGCCGGACAGACAAAAAACCGACCATTCAAAATATTCCCGATTCCGTCCGCGCACTGGCCGAACTTTACGAAATCAAAGACTGGTTGCAATCATGAAAAAAACCACCGCTTCCCTCTGCCTCCTCATCAGCCTTGCCTCCGCTCCCGCACTGGCCGAACGCAATCCGGCCGACCCTTACGAAGGCTACAACCGTACCGTTTCCAAGTTCAACGACAAAGCAGACAAATACGTCCTTTCCCCTGTCGCACGCGGTTATCGCAAAGTAACGCCCAAACCGGTGCGTACCGGCGTGAGCAACTTCTTCAACAACCTGCGCGATGTCGTCAGCTTCGGCAGCAATGTTCTGCGCCTTGACGTCAAACGCGCCAGCGAAGACCTCGTCCGCGTCGGCATCAACACCACCTTCGGCCTTGGCGGTTTAATCGACGTAGCCGGTGCAGGCGGCGTACCCAACAATAAAAACACCCTCGGCGACACCTTCGCCTCATGGGGCTGGAAAAACAGCAACTACTTCGTCGTCCCCCTATTCGGCCCGTCTACCGTACGCGATACCGTCGGCAACGCCGTCACCACCGTCTATCCGGTTAAAAACGCCGTCTTCCACACCAGCGCAGGACGCTGGGGCACAACCGGCCTGCAAGCCATCAACACCCGTGAAGAACTGCTCGACCTGACCGACAGCCTCGAAGGAGCAGCCATCGACAAATACAGCTACACACGCGACCTTTACATGAAAGTCCGCACCCAACAAACCGGCGGCACGCTCCCTCAAAGCGAAGACGACAATATCGACATCGATGACTTGGTGGACAGCAACACCACTTCCGAACCGGTAGCACCCCAATCCGCTCCGGCAGAAATCCCTGATACAGCCAATCCCCAAACCCTGTATCAAACACCATCAGAAAACCCCTGATTATTCCCAAAAATAAAGGCCGTCTGAAATTCAGACGGCCTTTATCCCCCAAAAGATAGCCAGTCTACCACCTTTGCTATATCATTCAACTATACAGAAACCAAGGAAAACACCATGTACGAAGTCAACCGCAGCGTCTTCCTGCTTATCCCCCTCGATCCTTTTTGGAACTGGCTGAAATCCCTGCCCGGCAATCACTTGGACGGCCTGACGCTTGAAGATATCCAAGCCGATGCCAATTCCTACCTCGTTCGCCCGTGCGAAACCGCCGACGAAGTATGGGACGAGATCGAAGCACGCTTTGAAGACATTTTTGCTGCCGAACTGGCCGACTGGTGCGAAGACGAAAGCGAATGGCCGGATTTGGACGCCGACATTTTCAACGAATGGTTCGACATCCAACTCTCCACCGTGATTACCGACCTCGAACACGAACCCATCGCACGCGAAGAGTTCCAACCCATCAATCTCAACTGATGAAACTGACCGTCCGCAACTACCACCTCGACGGCTACGGCCACGTCAACAATGCGCGCTATCTTGAATTTCTCGAAGAAGCGCGCTGGACGTTTTTTCAAGAGCATGACCTTCTGTCCGAACTCAAAGGCATCATGCTCGTTGTTGCACGCGTTGATATCCGCTATCGCCGCCCGTCGCTTGAAGGCGATGTTTTAACCTTTACAGGCCGTCTGAAAGACATTGGCACACGCCACATCATCCTCAGCCAAACCGCGACTCTGCCCAACGGCAAAGCCGCCATCGAAGCCGAAGTTACCCTTATGCCCGTCAGCAGCGAAAGCGGTCGCAGCATCAGCGTTCCCCAAACCTTAGCACACGCAATTCAAAACCTCGAATCATGAAAAAAATACTCACACTCCTTGTCATTGCCACGATTGGCGCGCTTCTTACCTTCGTCCTTATCCCCAGCAACAAAGCCGCCCCTGATTTCGCCCTGCCCGACCTGCAAGGCAAAACCATTACCAACGCCGATTTAAAAGACAAAGTTACCCTCATTAACTTCTGGTTTCCCTCCTGCCCCGGCTGCGTGAGCGAAATGCCTAAAATCATCAAAACCGCCCAAGACTATCAAGGCAAAAATTTCCAAGTCCTCGGCATTGCCCAGCCCATTGACCCTATTGAGAGCGTCCATCAGTACGTCAAAGAATACGGCATTCCCTTCACCGTCATGTACGATGCCGACAAAACTGCCGCAAAAGCCTTTGGCACACAGGTTTACCCTACTTCCGTCCTGATCGACAAAAACGGTAACATCCTCAAAACCTACGTCGGCGAACCCAATTTCTCCCAACTTTATCAAGAAATCGACCAAGCCCTCGCCCAATAAATCCAAGGCCGTCTGAAACCATATTTCAGACGGCCTAAAACCGAAATATCCTTTATAATAAGCAACATTTTATCCGTTCAGACACCAAGCTCCTCTATTAACAAAGGCCGTCTGAAACAACCGAATACCCATAAGAGAACATCATGAAATTTATCGACGAAGCAAAAATCGAAGTCGCCGCAGGCAAAGGCGGTAATGGCGCAACCAGTTTCCGCCGCGAAAAATTCGTACCCCGCGGCGGCCCTGACGGCGGCGATGGTGGCAAAGGTGGCAGCGTTTGGGCAGAAGCCGACGAAAACACCAACACCCTCGTCGAATACCGCTTCGTCAAACGCTACCAAGCCAAAAACGGCGAAAAAGGCCACGGCTCCGACCGCTACGGCGCAGGTGCAGACGACATCGTCCTCAAAATGCCCGTCGGCACCCTCATCCGCGACCTCGACACCGACGAAATCGTTGCCGACCTCACTTATCACGGTCAACGCGTCTGCCTAGCCAAAGGCGGCAAAGGCGGCTTGGGCAATATCCACTTCAAATCCTCCGTCAACCGCGCCCCGAAACAATCCACACCCGGCGAAGAAGGCGAAACCCGTTCCCTGCAACTCGAACTCAAAGTCCTCGCCGATGTCGGCTTATTAGGCATGCCCAACGCCGGTAAATCCACCCTGATTACCGCCGTATCCGCCGCACGTCCCAAAATTGCCAACTACCCCTTCACCACCCTGCATCCAAACTTGGGCGTCGTGCGCATCGACGAAAACCACAGCTTCGTCATGGCCGACATCCCCGGCCTGATTGAAGGCGCGGCAGAAGGCGCAGGCCTCGGCCACCGCTTCCTCAAACACTTATCACGCACCGGCTTACTGCTGCACGTCGTCGATTTGGCGCCCTTCGACGAAACCGTCAACCCCGCCGGAGAAGCCCTTGCCATCATCAACGAATTGCGCAAATACGACGAAGAACTCTACGGCAAACCGCGCTGGCTGGTGCTGAACAAACTCGACATGCTCGATGAAGAAGAAGCCCAAGCGCGTAGCGCCGCCTTCCTCGAAGCCATCGGCTGGGACTACCCGAAACCAGACGACCGCTTCCAATTCGACATGGAAACCCCGCGCCTCTTCCAAATCAGCGCCCTGACCCACCAAGGTACGCAGGAATTGGTACACCAAATCAACCAATACCTGACCGAGAAAAAACGCATCGAAGCTGAAAAAGCCGAAGCGGATCAGGTTGAAATAGAAACCACAGAAAAACAACCTAAAACAAATACGGAAATTCTTAAGGCTGAATAATTTTTTAGTAGTCTAAATTTGGTTTAGACTATCCGAAAGATGTAATTTTTTAATAAAATTACGAACCCAGAAAGGATTTTGGAATGAAAAAAGTATTAACCTTAATAGGCTCAGCAATTCTGCTATCAGCCTGCAACTTGGAGGATGGAAAAATGTTTGATTCAGCTTATGACTTTCACGGACTGCCCAAAGCAGAAAGTGACCCTGTTGTAACGGAGAATCCGAAAAAGCATCAAAAATACGAATTGACGGTTACGTTTAAAAATGCACCAGGAAAATTTGAAATTTCCAGACTGGTAGAAAACTATGATGCAAAGAATTGTATGATTACCACCAACCGTGCAGCTGGCGCAACCGCGTATGCAGTTTACCAACCTGAATTTACCTTAAAAAAAATCAGCGATACAGTTTATCAAGGGGAATTTTATACCGACAGGCCTTTGAATGAAGACTATTTTGGTCAGGGAGTGTGTTTGTGGGAAAATTATGGTGTTTCTCTAGAATTCAAAGCTGATAACAATAAAAAAAGTACCCTTTTTTCAGCATATATTGACGATACCGTATGGAAAAATATGGCAGAAAAAGGTACAACAGCAAACTTAATCTACTATCACCAAAAAGCAGATTATCCAATTGCTACTTGGTTAGATAGTGAAACTGGTCTTGTTTCCAGTGGAGTTACAGCAGAACAAGCGCAACAAAGAGGCATTGATTTAAAAGATGCATTTAGTATTGAACTTGAAATACGGAGAGCCTAAATATGAAAACGCAAAATTATCTTGCAACTGCTGATTTAGCTTATAAAAATCTAAAAGAAGGTCAACATATTCGAGGAATTGATAATGTAGAATATGAAGTTGTCAAATCTCTCCATACTAAATCTGGCTACGACGGCTATGTCCTATACAGAAAAGACACCAATGAACTAGTTGTTACTCATAGAGGTACATGGCCCGAAAAAAATACAAAAGCCACAGATATACTGACCGATTTAGGCATGGCAGTCAATCAAGGAAACAATCAATATCCCGATGCCAAGAAATTGACAGAAATAGCTATATCATTAACTCAAACACGTTATCCAGGAGCCGTAATTCACCAGTCAGGACACTCTCTCGGCGGAGCTCTAGCACAATTGTGCGGCTACAATTATGGCCAAAGAACCGAAACATTCAACGCCTACGGTGCGGCTAATCTGCAAGAAAAACAACCAGGTAAACAATCTAATGCCCAATTAATCACAAACCACGTCCGCGGTATGGATCCCGTAAGCGCTGCCAGTCCGCATTTAGGTAATGTTAAACATTACCTGAATAAAACTGAACAGATAGTATTGTATCTAGGTGGCTTTGGCAAATTGAACATAGCCCCAAACCGTACATGGGCAGTTGCAATAACTGGTGCTGGCTACAGTCATGGACTCAACAACTTCAAAAATGGTGGTTTATCTACTGAAGACCATACCTTTGCCTTAGATAATATACAACTGATTAAAGAATTCCGCACAGAATTTGAAGAAGAAGCTCGAAAAGTAGGAAAAGATATTAAATTTATAAAAGATATAATGAATGATGCCATTAACTGGGGTAAAAAAACATTAAACCTTTCAGAGAATTCAAACATATCAGAAGACCAATTTGCCCGACTTTTTGCCAACGAAGCAACTAATAGTAATCTTCTTGCAAAAGAGCAGGATACTATAAATAATCTTGCTTCAGCTTCCTCTGCCACAAAAAGACCACAATCTAAGTATGATGAAGTCAAAGGTATGCTGCGAGGCCTTATCAATGATACTGATGGTTCATATGCTCAAAGGGTACTTGCAGAACATCCTGAGCAGGTTGCTCTTTTTGACGAAAAAATCCGTCAAAATGTAGCGCTAAACCAAGATAGACAACAAGAATTAGTAGCTGAGAAGAGTCAAGCGTTCCAGCATGAAGAGCAACAGAGAGTCTTTTCTCGATCATTCGGCTAATTTAATTTTCTACTAAACTTCCTTTAGAACTTTAATTTATCTTTTCCCTAAAAATCTCAAAAATCAAATGACCAAGGAAGAGGTTAAAATTTTAGTTCTATAGGAAGCCTAAAAATAAATTATTTAATTAATAAAACTCTCCCATGACCACCATCTACAACACCCTTACCCGCCAAAAAGAGCCCTTCACCCCCATCGACCCTAAAAACGTGCGTATGTACGTTTGCGGCATGACCGTTTACGACTATTGCCACTTGGGCCATGCCCGCGTGATGGTTGTGTTTGACATGATTGCCCGTTGGTTGCGCGAGTGCGGTTATCCGCTCACTTATGTGCGCAACATCACCGACATCGACGATAAAATCATTGCCCGTGCGGCTGAAAACGGCGAAACCATCGGCGAACTGACCGCGCGTTTCATTCAGGCTATGCACGAAGATGCCGATGCTTTGGGTGTGTTGCGTCCGGATATTGAGCCGAAGGCAACGGAAAATATTCCGCAAATGATTGCCATGATTGAAACCCTGATTCAAAACGGCAAGGCATATTCTGCCGCAAACGGCGACGTTTACTATGCCGTGCGCGAGTTTGCCGCTTACGGACAATTGTCGGGCAAATCGTTAGACGACCTGCGCGCAGGCGAGCGTGTAGAAGTGGACGGTTTCAAACGCGATCCGCTTGATTTTGTGTTGTGGAAAGCGGCTAAAGCAGGCGAGCCGGCATGGGAAAGCCCTTGGGGCAACGGCCGTCCGGGTTGGCATATTGAATGCTCCGCCATGAGTGAAAACCTGTTCGGCGATACTTTCGATATTCACGGCGGCGGCGCGGACTTGCAGTTCCCGCACCATGAAAATGAAATCGCCCAAAGCGTCGGTGCCAGCGGTCATACCTGCGGCCACGACCACGCGCAAACCCACCACGGTCAAAGCATCGCCAGCCACGTCAAATACTGGCTGCACAACGGCTTCATCCGTGTGGACGGCGAAAAAATGTCCAAATCGCTGGGCAACTTCTTCACCATCCGCGAAGTGTTGAAACAATACGACCCTGAAGTCGTGCGTTTCTTCATCCTGCGCGCCCACTACCGCAGCCCGTTGAATTACTCCGACGCGCATTTGGACGACGCAAAAGGTGCGCTGACCCGTCTGTACACCACATTGAAAAACACACCAGCGGCTGAGTTTGATTTATCTGAAAACGCCAACGACTACACCTGCCGTTTCTACGCCGCCATGAACGACGATTTCGGTACGGTCGAAGCGGTTGCCGTGTTGTTTGAACTGGCAGGCGAAGTGAACAAAACCAATGATGCGCACCTCGCCGGCTGCCTGAAAGCTTTGGGCGGTATCATCGGCCTGTTGCAACGCGATCCGATTGAATTCCTGCAAGGCGGTGCTGTTTCAGACGGCCTGTCCAACGAGGAAATCGACGATTTGATCGCCCAACGCAAACAGGCACGCGCGGATAAAAACTGGGCGGAATCCGACCGCATCCGCGACCTTCTGAACGAACACAAAATCATTCTGGAAGACAATGCCGGCGGTACGACTTGGCGCCGCGGTTGATTTCATGGCATAGATAAAAGGCCGTCTGAAACTGTTTTCAGACGGCCTTTTATTTTGCTATTTCCAAAAGGGCGCAAACATCGCGCCCTTTATGTAAAACATCATTTCATTTATGCGCCGAATACTTTCAGACGGCCTTCGATGGGTTGGAAGTTTTTTTCACCGGCTGGAGCCGCGATACCGCCGATCACCATTTGCGCACGCAACAACCAGCTTTCCGGCAAGTTCCATTCTTTGGCAATGGCCGCATCAGGCAACGGATTGTAGTGTTGCAGATTGGCGCCGACACCGGCAGCCGCCAATGTTGTCCAAACAGCATATTGAACCATGGCATTTGCCTGATCCGCCCAGATCGGGAAGTTGGCCGCATAAGATGGGAACTGCTCTTGCAAGCCTTTGACAACATCTTGATCTTCAAAGAACAAAACTGTCGCCGCGCCTGCTTTAAACAAATTCAGTTTTTGTGCAGTAGCTTCAAACTGCTCGGCAGGAACAATTGCACGCAACGCTTCTTCGACAAAATGCCACACTTTGGCATGTTCTTCGCCAAACAATACAACCACTCGGGCAGATTGCGAATTAAAAGAAGACGGCGTATGCAAAACGGCGTGTTCGATGATTTTGGTTACTTCCTCATTGGACAGAGGCAGGGTATTGTTCAATGCATAGATAGAACGACGGGTTTCAGCAGCTTGTTGCAAAACAGAATAAGTCATGATCTTTTCCTTAAATTAATCTTTATCTTTACCAAAAACGTTATCCAAAGCCCACGCTCCGCCGCCGGCTACTGCCAGATACAGGAACACAAAACAGAACAAAACGGCAGATTCGCCATGGTTGGCCAATGGGAACAAAACATTACCAGAAGACGCGTGTGCCATAAAATAGGCGGCAGCCATCTGACCGGACAAAATAAACGCGGCCGGACGGGTGAACAGGCCCAATATCAATAAGATACCGCCGACAATTTCCAAAATACCGGCCACCAGCATCAAGCCTTCAGGTGCGCCGCCCATGGACATCGGAAAACTGAAAAACTTGGCTGTGCCATGCAGCAAAAACAGATACGCCGCAACAATACGCAAGACAGACAATACAACCGGTTGGAATGATTTGAGGGCTGACATCTTAATAATCCTTATTTTAATGGCTACCTGAAAGAGGTAGGGAGCAATTTCAATAAGTGCAGTATAGATAATTCCCAGTAAGAGATATATACTAAAATTATTGATACAACGTTTCCTAATAAGAAATCATGGATACCCTATTCAGCCTAAAAGTTTTCCGCCAAGTGGTTCAAAGCGGCAGTTTTACCCGTGCCGCCAATCAGCTCGACATCTCCACCGCCATGGCCAGCAAACACGTCAGCCATCTGGAAAACACCATTCAAGCCAAGCTCTTACACCGCAACAGCCGCAACCTCCACCTGACCGAAGCAGGCGAAGAATACTACCGCCAATGCAGCTACGCGCTGGATACCTTGGACACCGCCGCCCAAAAAGCGGCAGGCGGCGCCGACACGCCGCAAGGTATGTTGCGCGTAACCATGCCCCTGTGGTTTGCAGGCGGTAATATGAGCGCATGGTTGGCCGAATACCGCCAGCGTTATCCCAAAGTCACGCTCGACCTCGTCCTCGACAACCGCCATATCGACCTTATCGCCGAAGGCTTCGATCTCGCCTTGCGCGTTTCCAAAACCCCCTCCTCTTCGCTGATCGTCAAACCGCTGGCCAAAATCGAGTTCGTTCTGCTTGCCGCCCCCGACTATCTTGCCCGACACGGCACACCCGATACACCCGAAGCCGTCATGCAGCACCAAGCCATCCTGCCTTCCTATACCAGTCAACAAGACCAGGAAATTACCCACCGCGCTACCGCAGAAAAAGCCATTCTCCATCTCTCCCCGGTTATCCGCAGCGACAACACATTGATGATCCGCGAGCTGATTAAAGCAGGCGCAGGCATAGGCTATCAGCCCCTTTGGGCAGTTCAGCAGGAATTGAAGGACGGCACATTGATCCAACTCCTGCCCGATTACACCATCTGGGCAGACCAACTGAACGCCACTTATGTCGACAGGGCCTTTCTCAGCGCGAAAGTACGCAGCTTTATCGACTTTCTCAATGAAAAAATATCGGAAGGATAAACATCAAGGCCGTCTGAAACACTTTTCAGACGGCCTTTAATCAAAGCAACAATCCAATCAATAATTGGTCGAGCAGAACTGTTCGCGTTTGTCCGCATCGGCGGCATAGCATGTCAAACCCATGCCTGACGCATTGCTGTTGTTCGCTTTCGCACCCGGTTTCTTGTTCACCAAAACCTTACCGTTTTTTCCGATTTCCACGGTTACGCCTTTGCCGTTTTTCAGCTTCCATTTCAACACTTGTGCATCGGCACTTTGACACTTGCTGACCGTACAGCCGCCTTCTGTCGCAACATTGCCGTTTTTATAAATCACGCACTGCTGCTGGCTGTCGGTACAGGCCGCATACGCAGCAACGGAGAAACAGGAAATCAACGCGGCAAACAAAACAGGTTTCATGGTTTGAACTCCTTGGGTTGTGATGATGGATTTGTAATATTTGGAACTATACGCTTATTTGCAGATACCCACTACAAAATGTATCGGTAACATTCAACGGGCGCATTACTATATCCATTCCACCAATTATCTCATTCGCCCCATACGATAAAGGCCGTCTGAACATCACTTTTCAGACGGCCTTCAATTGGTTTTCTACCTTAACGCTTCAACTTCGCAAACGCATCCGCCATCGCCGAATTGGTTGGGGCGCGGTCGTTGCGTTGGGGTTTGCGGTCGCGGCGTTCCTGATGTCGGGTTTCAGACGACCTGTTGCCTTTGGTTGCGCCGCCCGGTTCGTCATCCAAGCGCATGGTCAGCGCGATGCGTTTTCTGGCGGTATCGACTTCCAGCACTTTCACTTTCACCACGTCGCCGGCTTTCACCACTTCGCGCGGGTCTTGGACGAACTTGTTGGACAGGGCGGAGATGTGCACCAAGCCGTCCTGATGGACGCCGATGTCCACGAACGCGCCGAAGTTGGCGACGTTGGAAACCACGCCTTCGAGTATCATGCCGACTTGCAAGTCGCTGATTTCGTCGATGCCTTCGGCAAATGAGGCCGTCTGAAATTCGCCGCGCGGGTCGCGGCCGGGTTTTTCCAGCTCGGACAGAATGTCCAGAATAGTCGGCAGGCCGAAGCGTTCGTCGGTGAAGTCGGATGCTTTGATTTGCTTCACGCGCTCGCGGTTGCCGATGAGTTCGGCGGCGGTAATGCCTTGTTGCGCCAGCATTTTGGCGACGACGGGATAGGCTTCGGGGTGGACGGCGCTCGCGTCCAGCGGCTCTTTGCCGCCGTTAATCCGCAAAAAGCCTGCCGCCTGCTCGAAGGTTTTTTCGCCCAAACGCGGTACTTTCAGCAATTTTTTGCGGCTGTCGAACGCGCCGTTTTCATCGCGGTAGGCGACGATGTTTTGGGCAAGGGTTTGATTCAAGCCGGAAATCCGCGCCAAGAGCGGGGCGGAGGCGGTATTCACGTCCACACCGACGGCGTTCACGCAGTCTTCGACCACCGCGTCCAGCGATTTGGCGAGCTGGCTTTGGTTTACGTCGTGCTGATACTGCCCCACGCCGATGGATTTGGGGTCGATTTTGACCAACTCGGCGAGCGGATCTTGCAGCCTGCGGGCGATGGACACTGCGCCGCGCAGGGAAACGTCCAAGTCGGGGAACTCGCGCGCCGCCAGTTCGGACGCGGAATAAATCGACGCGCCGGCTTCGGAAACGACGATTTTGTGCAGGCTGCTTTCGGGCATTCCACGCACCAGTTCGCCCGCGATTTTGTCGGTTTCGCGGCTGGCGGTGCCGTTGCCGATGGCGATGAGTTTCACGCCGTGCTGCTTAATCAGGCGCGACAGCGTTGCCAACATATTGTTTTCTTGATGCAAATAGACAATAACGGTATCCAGCAGCTTGCCCGTATCGTCCACTACGGCACATTTCACGCCGTTGCGGTAGCCGGGGTCGAGGCCCAAAGTGGTCAGCCGTCCGGCGGGCGCGGCGAGCAGCAAGTCTTTGAGATTGCGGGCGAACACGGTAATCGCGTCGGTGTCGGCGGCTTCTTTCAGACAACCTAAGACTTCAAGTTCCAGCGACAAAAAGATTTTCGCGCGCCAAGTCAGGCGCACGGTGTCGCGCAGCCATTTGTGGCCGTCTGAAACCTTGAAGCGGCGGGCGATGATTTGCTCGTATTCGCTTTGCTGGGTAATCGGCGTGTCGTCGGGCTGGAATTTGAGCGCGATGTTCAACACGCCTTCGTTGCGACCGCGCAAAACCGCCAGCGCGCGATGGCTGGGCATGGCGCGGACGGGTTCGCGGTGGTCGAAATAATCGCTGAATTTTTCGCCTTCGGTTTCTTTGCCTTCAACGACTTGCGCATGGATTTCGGCTTCGTTCCACAGCTTGTCGCGCAGCGTGCCGATGAGTTCCGCGTCTTCGGCAAACTGCTCCATCAGAATCGCGCGCGCGCCGTCCAGCGCGGCTTTGGTGTCGGGAACATTTTCGTTCAGGTAGCCTTGCGCGGCGGCTTCCACATCCTGCGGCTGCTCGGCAAGCAACACGTCCGCCAGCGGCTGCAAACCGTGTTCGCGCGCGATTTGCGCTTTGGTGCGGCGTTTGGGCTTGTAGGGCAGATACAGGTCTTCCAGCGCGGTTTTGTTGTCGGCAGCTTCGATTTGCGCCCTGAGGTCGTCTGAAAGCTTGCCTTGCTCTTCAATGCTTTTTAAAACAACGGCTTTGCGCTCCTCCAACTCGCGCAGGTATTGCAGCCGCTCGGCAAGCTGTCGCAACTGCGTGTCGTCCAGCCCACCCGTGGCCTCCTTGCGGTAGCGGGCGATAAACGGCACGGTCGCGCCGTCGTCCAAAAGCTCGACGGCAGCGGTGATTTGCGCGGCGGTGGCAGAGAGTTCTTGAGAGAGGATTTGGGTGATGTTCATGGGGGTCCTTTTGATGGGTGCAGGGTCCTTTTGATGGGTGCAGGCTGCTTTTTGGGGTGCAGGTTGAAATGAAATTTTCAGGTAGCCTGAAAGGTTATTTTTGAGGATTTTGTTTGTGTTCCCAAGTTTCAAGTAAATAAATTGCCAGTGCTCCTGATAAATTAACGGCTAATTGTGCATGACGGGGCTTGGGATTAACTCCTATTTTTCCCTTACCGTGCGCATCGCTTAAACGGTTTCGTAATGCACCTAATCCTTCAATGGTAGCAGTGCAGCCACCTAGTATTTGCTTGAAAATATCTTCCGTATGTTGTGATGGTGCAAGGTTGAGATATTCGGCTGTTTGTTTATACAGTTTTTGTAAATCCTGTCTGTTATCGTAAGTAATTTTTGCTTCATCTAAGATATATTTGCATACACTTTCTATCAGTGTTCGTGCAGATGTAATTGCTCCTTCTGGGTCATCAATCCGTCTTTCGAGAGCCTTTTTCCAAGCATTTTCTATATGTATAGCATCGAGTTTTTTAATGCTTTGATTGATTAATTCATCAGAAGGACAAGTCTTGCTATAACTAAATTCTATAAAATTCAATAATGGTTCAAATTCTTTATAAATAAACTCTCTACGTTCCGCATATGTCTCAAATCGTGGTGCTTTTATTTCATTCCAAAATTGATGTAAATCTCTGCATGTAATTAAAAAACTTGGAATGTATTTTTCAAACCCTTTTTTTGAGATAAATAATTGCCTTAGTTGCAAATATTGTGCATTTGATTCCCTTTCGTTGACGGATGTAATTCCACCAGTAGCACGAGAAATTAATAAATTTTGTAGACTTTGCGCTTGAATTAATAAATCTTGCATTTTTATACCTATTTGTTCATTTAGTCTATTCACCTCAGGCGGCTTGAATATACAGTAAAGCCTCAACGCTTTAAGCGTGGCAATATTGTCTATTCCTATCTGACGAGATATTTGTGCTAAAAGGTTTTATTTGAGTAGTATATCTCGTTTGCTCAAGGTAATAATTTTCGAGATATGGTGTAGGGAAGGTCGTCTGAAAAAGTGATTATAGTAAATTAAAAATAAAATAGTACAATACTCAACTTTGAAGGTCTAACCATGGCATACTCTGCGGATTTAAGAAACAAAGCTTTAAGTGTAGGAACACGTTGCGTTGTTTACACCACAGGTTGAGAAAAATAAGCCTGCATAATGTACAAGTCCAATTTTTCGGTAAAAATAATCGTGTTGTGCTACACAACAACTCAGCCTTAAAAAATACTTTTATTGAATTTAAAGGCAATAACGGAACCTTCAGCATTGGAGAAAAAGCCGGTATTTTCGGCACATTTCGTGTTGGCCATGATTGCAACATTAAAATTGGTAATGGCGTAACTAGCACCAATCCCGTTTATGTAACTTGTGCCGAAAAAACCAATATCCATATCGGCAATGATTGTATACTGGCTACCAACAACCAAATCCGTACCGATGATTCGCATGGTATCTATGATTTAGACACCGGCAAACGACTCAACCGTTCCAAAGATATTTTTATCGGTGACCATGTGTGGCTAGCCTATGGCGCAACCGTGTTAGGTGGTGCACATATTGGTAACGGTTGTGTGTTGGGGGCATTTTCTCTAGCCAAGAAACAGTTTCCTGAAAACTGTGTACTGGCTGGCGTGCCTGCAAAAGTGGTGCCGCCCTCTTTTGCTCAATAATCCATACGCAGAAGATGAAATTGCTTATCCGGATATATAAGAAATCCTAGCGTTTTTTTTTACACTTTTCCTTTTCTGCCTGAAGATCAATTTTAGGATTTTAGGTATTGTTAAAAATGACGAATGGCACGACAACATAGTTCTTGATAATCCGAAATCCTAAAACAATCCTTTCAGGCAGAAGATAAAAGCCGTTTTGCATAAGAGTGTAAGCAACCCATCAATTTCCAACTGAAACAATTCATAATTTATACTTTAAAATATAGATAGGCCGTCTTGAACACTTTCAGACGGCCTGAGACCTTTGCAAAAAAGCCTTTCCTCCAACAGCCGAAATCCAAACACAGATTTTCGGCTGTTTTTGTTTCAAATATTCACTGATTCTACTCAAATATCTCCTTAATCCCCCTTGGATACCTGATTAATCAGGTATCCGACTGCCTTTTAGGCAGCTACAGGCGCACTTAGCCTGTTGGCGGCTTTTAAAAGGTTCAAACACATCGCCTTCAGATGGCTTTGCGCACTCACTTTAATCAGCCGCCCGGGCATAGCGGAATTTACGGTGCAGCGTACCAAAGCTCTGTTCGACCACATAATGGGTCTTCGACAAATATCGGTTACGTTTGGTTTGCACTTCCGTCAGCGGACGGTTGCGGTGGGCTTTGCGCATAATGCCGTCCAACAACTGATGTTCTTTCAGATGTTGCCGGTTTTCCGCGCTGTCGTAGCCTTTGTCGGCATAGACGGTCGTACCTTTGGGTAATCCTTCCAACAAAGGCGATAGGTGTTTGCACTCATGGGTATTGGCGGGAGTGATGTG
>NZ_KV810287.1:0-137408 GCF_001812735.1 Neisseria sp. HMSC069H12 | reverse complement strand
AAATACTGTAAACAACGCTACTAGTTTCTACACCTGAAAACCTAAATATCCGCTTCCACCCGGTCGCCTTCGGCTTCCATCCAGCTACGGCGGGCGGCGGCTTCGCCTTTACCCATCAGGCGGGTGAAGGCGGCGAGCGTGGTTTCACTATCGTGCTCGGGAATGCCCACGCGCAGCAGGCGGCGGGTGTCGGGGTTCATGGTGGTGTCTTTGAGCTGGTCGGGGTTCATTTCGCTCAGGCCTTTGAAGCGGCTGATGGAATAGGCGGATTCTTTGACTTTTTCGGCGGCGAGCCGCTCCAAAATGCCTTCGAGTTCGCCTTGGTCGAGCGCGTAGAATTTGCGCGCGGGGCGGCTTTTGCCCTGGGCATTGACATCCACGCGGAACAGCGGCGGTTGGGCAACGTAGATATGGCCGTGGCGGATCAGCGTGGGAAAGTGGCGGTAAAACAGGGTGAGCAGCAGCACTTGTATGTGTGAGCCGTCCACATCGGCGTCCGACAAAATGGCGATTTTGCCGTAGCGCATGCCGTTCCCGCCACCGTGCGCCTGTACGACCGCCTGTTCACCGAACCCCGTCCCGATGCCGTGCGCGGCGAAGACGGCGAATACCTGCCGTTTACCGATTTTCTCAACCCCGAATCGGCCAGAGAAATCACCGCCTACGCCGAACCCGCAGCCAAAAACCTGCCCGCCGAAAGCCGCTGGCAGTTTGAACGTTTGGGCTATTTCGTTACCGACCGCAAAGACCACAGCAAAGACACGCCGGTGTTTAACCGCACTGTGACGTTGAAAGATTCTTGGCAGCCCAAGTAATCTGTTTGCAGTTGCTATATTGAAGGCCGTCTGAAAACTTGAAATCCGGTTTTCAGACGGCTTTTGTTGATAAAGGATTGAGATGGA
The DNA here is from genome assembly GCF_001812735.1 of Neisseria sp. HMSC069H12. Taxonomy (NCBI): domain Bacteria; kingdom Pseudomonadati; phylum Pseudomonadota; class Betaproteobacteria; order Neisseriales; family Neisseriaceae; genus Neisseria; species Neisseria sp. HMSC069H12. The sequence continues at coordinate 136,506 of NZ_KV810287.1, read as the reverse complement.
ACGTTATTCCGTACATTTGAAACTGCTGGGAATGGCGGTGTTGTGGGGTGCGTCTTGGCCGATGGGGCGGATGCTGGGGCAGTCGCTGCCGCCGCTGACAGGCGGGGCGGTTCGGTTTGTACTGGCTTCGGTTTTGTTGTTGGGCTGGTTGTTTGCGCGCAGCAGGTTTGCGACTTTGGCGGCTTTGTCGGCGCGGCAATGGCTGGGCTTGGCGGTAGCTGCTTCCGTCGGGGTATGCGGCTATGCGGTGTTTTTTATGCTGGGCTTGCAGGCGATGCCTGCGGGCAAGGCGGCGGTGGTCGTGGCGGTGAATCCCGTGCTGACGCTGCTGCTGGCGGCTTGGCTTTTCGGCGAGCGTTTAAACGCGAAGATTTTGGCAGGTATGCTGTTGGCGGTCTGTGGCGCGATAACGGCGGTCACGCAAGGGCAGCCTTTGACGGTATTATCGGGCGGCATCAAGGCGGGGGAGTGGCTGATTTTCGGCTGCGTGGTTTGTTGGGCGGCTTATACCTTAATCGGACGCGCGGTTTTGCGTGGTATAGACGCGCTGACGGTAACGGCGGCAACTTCGCTTATCGGCGCGTTGATGTTGTCGGTGGTGGCGTTGTGGGTTGATGGATTACCGTTTGAGGCAATGGCGGCAATGGATGGGCGCGGTTGGACGGCATTGGCGTGGCTGGTCATCGGCGCGACGGTATTGGCATATGCGTGGTATTTCGAAGGTGTGAAGATTTTGGGCGCAGGCAGTGCGGCGGCGTACATTACGCTCGTGCCGATTTTCGGTGTACTGTCTTCGGCGTGGTTTTTGGGCGAACCGTTGCATATTTCGCTGGTTGCAGGTTGTGCAGCGGCAGTCGGCGGCATGACGCTGATGCGGTACGGGCAGAAGGCCGTCTGAAGTTGGGCAAATACTCGGATTTTTGATAATAAGATTGCGGTTGCCACGTTACTTCCAGCCGTAATCTTATTGAAGGATAAGACTAAGTTGCGGCCTTAGTGTTCGATTTAAAAATTTGACACCCTGCCTCCAACTGCCTAAAATTCAACTTTCTCAAAAATCTACCGTATCCTGCGGCACGATTTCATACTTTCAGACGGCCTTTGTGCCATCTCTCTGATACCATTCAAAATATATCAATACTATGCACGTTTCAGAACTCCAAACCCTCCACATTTCCAAACTCTTGGAAATGGCAGAAGAACATGGCATTGAAAACGCCAACCGTTTCCGCAAACAAGACCTCGTTTTTGCCATCGTCCGCCAGATGATGAAGCAGAATGTCAGCTTCACCTGCTCCGGTACACTCGAAATCCTGCCCGACGGCTTCGGTTTCTTGCGCAGCGCAGATACTTCTTACCTTGCCGGCCCTGACGATATTTATGTTTCGCCAACGCAAATCCGCCGCTTCAATCTGCACACCGGCGACACCATCGAAGGCAGCGTGCGCGTGCCTAAAGACAACGAGCGTTATTTCGCGCTTGTCCGCCTTGATACCATCAACGGCGATCAGCCCGAAGTCTGCAAACACAAAATCCTCTTTGAAAACCTCACGCCTTTATTTCCAACCGAACAATTCAAGCTTGAGCGCGACATCAAAGCCGAAGAAAATCTGACCGGCCGCGCCATCGACTTGGTTTCCCCAATTGGTAAAGGCCAACGTGCATTGTTGGTTGCGCCGCCTAAAACCGGTAAAACCGTGATGTTGCAAAACATTGCTCATGCCATTACCGCCAATTATCCCGATGTCGAGCTGATTGTCCTGTTGATTGACGAACGACCGGAAGAAGTGACCGAGATGAGTCGTTCTGTACGTGGCGAAGTGGTTTCCTCTACGTTTGACGAGCCTGCGCAACGCCATGTACAAGTGGCCGAGATGGTGATTGAAAAAGCCAAACGCATGGTCGAACACAAAAAAGACGTGGTGATTTTGCTGGATTCGATTACCCGCTTGGCGCGCGCCTACAATACCGTTGTACCGACTTCGGGCAAAATTCTGACCGGCGGTGTTGATGCCAACGCTTTACACCGTCCGAAACGCTTTTTCGGCGCAGCGCGTAATGTGGAAGAGGGCGGTTCGCTTACCATTATTGCGACGGCACTTGTTGAAACCGGCAGCCGCATGGACGACGTGATTTACGAAGAGTTCAAAGGCACGGGCAATATGGAATTGCACCTTGACCGCCGCATGGCAGAAAAACGCCTGTTCCCGGCCATCAGCATCAACAAATCCGGTACGCGCCGCGAAGAATTGCTGGTGCCGAACGATCAGTTGCAACGTATGTGGCTCTTGCGCAAATTCCTGCACCCTATGGACGAAATCGAAGCGACCGAGTTTTTGGTGGGCAAACTCAAAGACTCTAAAAATAACGACGATTTCTTTGAATTGATGCGCGGTAAATAAGCATAAGGCCGTCTGAATATGTTTCAGACGGCCTTTACTTTGCTTGAGGAACCTTTATGACCATCCAAATGAATTGGCAAAACTTATTATCTACTCAACGTTTCCGTACTAAAAACGGTGAAATCGTGCCGACCGTTACCCCTTCGACGCAGGAAGGTGCCGATGCTTTGCGTACGGATTTTCACATTGACTACGACCGGGTTGTTTTCTCCGGAGCCTTCCGCCGTCTTGGCCGTAAAACGCAAGTGCATCCGCTGGCGCAACATGACTTGACGCACAACCGTCTGACGCACAGCGTTGAAGTTGCCAGCGTGGGCAGGAGCTTGGGCAACCGCGTGGGCGTGATGTTGCACAACGGCGGTTTTCTGCCGCAGGGCAATACGCCCAGCGATATTGGTGCCGTGGTGCAGGTTTCCTGTTTGGCGCATGATTTGGGCAATCCGCCGTTTGGCCATACCGGCGAAGATGCTTTGCGCGATTGGTTCAGACGGCCTGAACATCAAATTTATCTGAACGCATTAAACGAAGCGGAACGCAACGATATTCAAACTTATGAAGGCAATGCGCATAGCCTGCGTATCGTTGCCAGCCTTGAAATGTATCCGGAGGCGGGCGGAATGCGCCTGACTGCGGCAGCCATCGGCGCATTATTGAAGTATCCGTGGACAACGCAACATCCGAACGGCAGAAAGAAATTCAATATTTATCAAACAGAGTTGCCGTTTATCCGTCAAGTTGCCGACGAATTGGGGCTGGTTTCCGCAGGAGTAGACAGCTGGGCGCGCCATCCTTTGTCTTATTTGATGGAGGCTGCCGACGATATTTGCTATGCCTTGCTGGACTTGGAAGATGCCGTCGAATTGGATTTGCTCACGGATACGGAAGTGGAGAGTATCTTGTCCGAGCTGACCTTTGCCGAAAGCGCATGGCACGCCAGCTCCAGCCGTCAGCGTTGCGCCATGTTGCGTGGCATTGCGATCGGCAAGGCGATTGATGATGTCGCGCAAACCTTTATGCTGCATCAGTCCGATTTGTTGGACGGAACATTCAAAGGCAAAGACTTGCTTGCCCTGTGTAGCCCGCAAGTGCAAAACACTTTGGCAAAAGCAAAAGAATTGGCTCAAACACGGATTTTCCGCCATCACACCAAGCTGTTGACCGAGATCGCCACGTTCCCATGTTTAGGCTCCATCTTGGATTTACTTGTCCCTGCCGCGTATGCCCTGATTGCTGAAAAACAGTTGGCAACACGTCAGTCTTTGGCGTTGGAATTATTGAAAAAGTACAATCCGATTCTTCCTGAAGACAGTCTGTATCAGGCCTATATGAAAATTTTGGATTTTGTCGGCGGCATGACCGATAACTCCGCCGCCAAAATGGCGCAGGATTTGTCAGGAGTAGGGATTTTACGTTAATTTTATATTTTTTAATTTCAATCAGTTAATTGAAAATATAAAAAATATCTGCGAAAAGAGTAGACAGGTTTCGGCAAAGCCTATACTATTCGGTCTTCTTGATTCACAACGCACTAGCGAAGTGATAAGGATGCACCCGTAGCTCAGTTGGATAGAGTATCTGGCTACGAACCAGAGGGTCGGGCGTTCGAATCGCTCCGGGTGCGCCACAAGATTTATCCGCGCCCATCGTCTAGCGGTTAGGACATCGCCCTTTCACGGCGGTAACCGGGGTTCGATTCCCCGTGGGCGTGCCAGTTTTCAAAAAAACGCAATCTGTTTCAGATTGCGTTTTTTTATTGCATTTACTGTTTGTATTCTAAGGCCGTCTGAAACGCTCAGCAAATCCAGAGACAGAAGCTTGTAAAATAAATTGCTCAGTTTTTTGTTGTCTATATGCGCTTTTCAATTTCATTTTACCATTGTCAAAACCCAATTTATTGACAACAGTATTTATCTTAAAAATTCCCAAACCTGAATTTACATGATTTCATATTTATAATTTATTGATTTTAGGAAATAAAAATATTTATTTGAACTTTTCTTAAAAAATGCCGTCTGAGATAAAGACAAGACGGAATATCTCTGTTAATGTGTAAATGTCAGCCGGCGTTTGCCGGTTTTTTATTGAAACCATTTGGGAGTCAATTATGAATATGAATGTTAAATTAATCGTTCCTGCCGTTTTGGCGGCTGTTGCCCTGACTGCATGTAGCAGCGGTTCTAAAGCCAAACCTGAAACCAAAGCTGCGCCTACTGCGCAACAACAAACTCAAGCTCAGGCTCAACAAGCTCAAGCTCCAGTACCTAATACTTTGAAAGTAGACTCTATCGACGGTACTAAAGAAGTTCACTACAAATGCGGTAAAGACGGCAAAGAGCCTCTGAGCGTAATGTACGGCTTCAAAGGCAACGAAGTTGTTGCTGCACAAGTAAAATACAAAGGTCAATTAACTGAAAACCTGTTCCGTATCACTGACAGCAGCAAAGATGTAAACGCATTCTGGGGCGGCAATGTCGCTTGGGTTGCTGAAGCAGCTACTGCAGCCAACGTAGACAAAGTTGACGGCAACATGCTGACTGTCCGCGGTACTACCGAAGTAAACGGCAAACAAGAAGTGGTTGATCAAATCGTTACCCGCTTCTGCGCATTGGACAAAGGCGCGAAAGCTGCCGCTAAACCAGCTGCTAAAAAAGCGAAAAAATAATCTTTTACCGACAGCTTTAAATGCTGGGTAAAATAAAACAGGCCGTCTGAAAAGTTTTCAGACGGCCTGTTCTTTTGAGTGGTTTAACCCAAGAACCAGAATTTCAGTGCCCACAATACGGCGACGATCCATACCATAGGCGGTACGTCTTGAGTGCGGTTGCACAAGAGTTTGATGAGTGCGTAGCTGATAAAGCCGAATGCAATACCGTCGGCAATCGAGTAGGTAAACGGCATGAAGACGATGGTCAGGAATGCCGGCGCGGCTTCGGTCATGTCGTCCCAATCGATTTCGCGCGCGCTGCGCAACATTTGTGCGCCAACATAGAGCAGGGCGGGTGCGGTAGCGAATGCAGGAATGCTTTGAACCAGCGGGGAGAAAATCAGACAGGCCAGCATCAGTACGCCGACAGTAACGGCAGTCAGGCCGGTACGGCCGCCGGCAGAAACGCCTGCCGCGCTTTCAACGTAAGGGGTAGTGGAAGAAGTACCCAAGGCGGCGCCTGCGATAATGGCGGTAGAGTCGGCAAGCAGGGCGCGTTTCAAACGCGGCAGTTTGCCGTCTTGCAACAGGCCTGCGCGGTGGGAAACACCGACCAATGTGCCGGTAGAGTCAAACAGGTCAACCAGGAAGAATACAAAAATCACGCTGACCATGCTGACGGTGAACAAGCCTTTAAAGTCCATCTGCATGAAGGTTGGCGCAATGCTCGGAACTTCGCCGACCACACCTTTGAACTCGCTCAAGCCCAAGATGGTGGAGATGGCGGTCAGCGTCAGAATGGTAATGATGATGGAGCCTTTAACGCGGAAGTGGCCAAGTGCAACCACCATGACAAAGCCTGCCATTGCCAGCAGGGCGGTAGGCTGGTGGATGTCGCCCAATCCGACTAATGTGGCAGGATTGGCCACAATCACGCCTGCTCCTTTGAGCGCAATCAATGCCAAGAAGAGGCCGATGCCTGCGGCAATCGACATTTTCAAGCCCATAGGCAGGGCGTTGACCAGCATTTCGCGCACTTTAAAGAAGCTGAAAAGGATGAAAATAATACCGGAGATGAAAACGGCACTCAAAGCCACACGCCAGTCCACGCCCATGCCTTTGACGACGGCAAAAGTAAAGTAAGCGTTCAAACCCATGCCCGGAGCGAGGGCGATCGGGTAGTTGCCGACAAAGCCCATCACGAAACAGCCGATGGCTGAGGCAATACAGGTGGCCACAAATACTGCGCCCATATCCATGCCGGTTTCGCCCAAAATCAGGGGATTGACGATGATGATGTAGCACATGGCGAGGAAGGTTGTCACACCGGCCATAATTTCCGTGCGGACGTTGGTCTGATTGGCGTTGAGGTTGAATAATCTTTCCAAAACGCTTTGATTTGAAGAACTCATTCGAGATATTCCTTTGGGGAAAGCCGTTTAAGGACGGCATCAGCGGGTTTAACTGCCGGAGGCTCGGATTTTTGCCTTAACTTCTCAACAGATAAGGGAATTTTCGGGCGGTATTATACTGAAAAGCCTTTTGTTCGGGTAATAAAAATACATGAATCAGATGATACGGAGCCGAACCAAGATAAAGGCCGTCTGAACAGTTTCAGACGGCCTTTGTTTGTGTGTGCTTATACCGGTTTGCCTTTCAGGGAGAAAGTGTAGGCTTCGGTGATTTCCAAATCGATCATTTGGTTGATCATGTTGGGTGTACCGGTAAAGTTGACCACGCGGTTGTTGGCGGTACGGGCTTGCAGTTGGTCAGGGTCTTTTTTGGAGATACCTTCAACCAAGCAGCGTTGAACCGTGCCGATCATGGTTTGGTTGATGCGCGCGGTTTCGGCTTCGATGATTTCGTTCAAAGCTTCGAGGCGGCGCACTTTTTCTTCGTGCGGCGTGTCGTCGTGCAGGTTGGCGGCAGGTGTGCCAGGGCGCGGACTGTAAATAAAGACGAAGCTCAAGTCGAAGGCGATGTCTTTGACCAGTTTCAAGGTTTGCTCGAACTCGCGCTCGGTCTCGCCCGGGAAGCCGACGATAAAGTCGGAGCTGAGACACAAATCAGGACGGATGGCGCGCAGCTTGCGGATGATGGATTTGTATTCCAAGGCGGTGTATCCGCGTTTCATCGCGCTCAATACGCGGTCGGAACCACTTTGAATCGGCAGGTGCAGGTGGGAAACCAGCTTCGGCAGGTCGCGGTAGCACTCGATAATCGCGTCGGTAAATTCGCGCGGATGGCTGGTGGTAAAGCGAAGGCGTTCGATACCGGGGATTTCGTGGACGATGCGCAACAAAGTGGCAAAGTCGCAGATTTCGCCGTTTTCCATTTCGCCGCGATAGGCATTGACGTTTTGGCCTAAGAGATTGATTTCTTTAACACCTTGTTGCGCCAAGCCTGCAATCTCAGTCAATACGTCGTTGAGCGGGCGGGAGAATTCTTCGCCGCGGGTATAAGGGACGACGCAGTAAGAGCAGTATTTGGAACAGCCTTCCATAATGGAAATGAAAGCCGAGCCGCCTTCTACGCGCGCAGGCGGCAGGTGGTCGAATTTTTCGATTTCGGGGAAGGAAATATCGATTTGAGACAGGCCGGTGGTTTCTTTGTCGACGATGAGTTTGGGCAGGCGGTGCAGCGTTTGCGGGCCGAAAACCACGTCCACATACGGAGCGCGTTTGACGATGTTTTCGCCTTCTTGAGAGGCAACGCAGCCGGCAACGCCGATGATGAGGTCGGGATTTTTTTCTTTGAGCGGGCGTACGCGGCCCAAGTCGGAGAAGACTTTCTCTTGCGCTTTTTCACGCACGGAGCAGGTGTTGAACAAGATGATGTCGGCGTCGTCAGGTTGGGTAACCTGTTCGATGCCGCCGTGTTCTTCAGCGAGGACGGACAGCATTTTTTCGCTGTCGTACTCGTTCATTTGGCACCCGAAGGTGCGGATAAATACTTTTTTCATGGTTTGTTTTGATTGATTTGCTTGTTGTAAAAGGGTTCAGATGGCCTGTGAAATACTCGGGCCGTCTGAAAAATTATTCTTCCGCCTTTTTCTGCTTTTTAGCGTGTTCGATGAACCTGTCGGCTTCGGCGTCGGTCAAAATCCAGATTTCGCGGACGAGCCGGCTTTCTTCGTTGTATTTGAATGCAACGGCTTTGCCGGTTTGATTCAGTAGGCGGCCCATCGGGATGAAACGGTCGTTTTCATCGTGGATTTTGGTGAAACGGGTGATTTGCAGTTTGGCCGCGTTGCCGTCCACAATGCCCAAGGTCAGCAGGCGTGTCCAAGAAAAACCGCCTTTGCTGACTTTCAGATAAGGCAAATCGACAGTTTTTAAAACGGCTACGTCCATATCGTCAGGCAGGCTGCGTTGTGCATGGACGAGGGAGGACGCCAAAAGGGCGAGGCTGAGTATGAATCCGCGTAACATGATGCTTTTCTTTTATTGTTTCAATAGGTCGCGGATTATAGCACAAGCAGGAAAAATGTGGATAGAGTGTTTGTTTTTAAAGAATAATTTTGATTTTGCGCCAGATTCTTATTTTGAAGCTTGGGCCGTCTGAAAAGGATTTGGTGTTAAAATGGCATCAATTTGATTTTCAGACGACCTCTTACGAAAGAATTGACCATGAACCGTAATGAAAGCTTGTTCAACCGCGCCAAAGCCATTATTCCCGGCGGCGTGAATTCTCCCGTGCGCGCATTCGGCAGCGTCGGCGGCGTACCGCGCTTTATCAAAAAGGCAGAAGGCGCGTATGTTTGGGACGAAAACGGCACGCGTTATACCGACTATGTCGGCTCTTGGGGCCCTGCGATTGTCGGCCATGCCCATCCAGAAGTCATTGAAGCCGTGCGCGAAGCAGCATTGGGCGGTTTGTCGTTTGGTGCGCCAACTGAAGGCGAAATTGTCATTGCCGAAGAAATTGCCAAAATCATGCCGTCCGTCGAGCAGCTGCGCCTTGTCAGCTCCGGTACGGAAGCAACAATGACCGCCATTCGTTTGGCACGCGGTTTTACCGGCCGCGACAAAATTATCAAGTTTGAAGGCTGCTATCACGGCCATTCCGACAGTCTGTTGGTGAAAGCAGGCAGCGGTCTGTTGACGTTTGGCAATCCTTCTTCCGCCGGTGTGCCTGCCGACTTTACCAAACACACTTTGGTACTTGAATACAACAATATCGCCCAACTGGAAGAAGCCTTTGCACAAAGCGGTAATGACATCGCCTGTGTGATTTTGGAGCCTTTCGTCGGCAATATGAATCTGGTCAGGCCGTCTGAAGCCTTTGTCAAAGCCTTGCGTGAATTGACTGAAAAACATGGTGCCGTATTGATTTACGACGAAGTGATGACCGGCTTCCGCGTGGCGCTGGGCGGCGCGCAATCTTTGCACGGCATTAAACCCGATTTGACCACCATGGGCAAAGTAATCGGCGGCGGTATGCCTTTGGCGGCGTTCGGCGGCCGTAAAGACATCATGGAATGCATTTCCCCCTTAGGCGGCGTGTATCAGGCAGGTACATTGTCCGGCAATCCGATTGCGGTTGCAGCCGGTTTGAAAACGTTGGAAATCATTCAGCGCGAAGGCTTCTATGAAAACCTGACTGCCCTGACCCAACGCCTCGCCAACGGTATTACCGACGCGGCCAAAGCGCACGGCGTTGAATTTACGGCGGACAGCGTGGGTGGCATGTTCGGTCTGTATTTTGCCAACCATGCACCGCAAAACTACGCCGATATGGCGCGTTCCAATATTGAAGGTTTCAAACATTTCTTCCACGGTATGCTCGACCGCAATGTTGCCTTCGGCCCGTCAGCTTATGAAGCCGGTTTTGTTTCCGCCGCGCATACGCCTGAGCTGATTGACGAAACCATTGCTGTGGCACACGAAGTGTTCAAAGAAATGGCGAAATAAAAGCTGAAGCTGTCATGTGAAAAAAGGCCGTCTGAAAAATATTCAGACGGCCTTTCGCTATTTTAAATCAATGCTTGATTATGCTTCTTCAGCTTTGCTGCGGATAATCAGCAGAGGCAGGTGGCTTTGGCGCATTACGGTTTCGGCGAAGCTGCCCATCAGCAGGTGCATCAGGCCAGTGCGGCCGTGTGTGCCGAGTACCAGCAGGTCGGCGCCGTTTTCGTCGGCGTAGTCAACCAAGTCTTGAGCCATTTCGCGCGCGCCTTTGTTGGCGACCAACAGGTGTTTCACGATGTTTTCAACACCGTTTTCACGCGCTGTTTTTTCTGCAAAATCTAAAACTTCGTTGCCTTGGGCAACGGCGGCGGCTTCGTAGCTTTCGTGTTGCAGGAATTCAGGTGCCAAAGCCATGTATTCGGCAGGGTTGGCAACGTGAACCAAAGTCAGTTGGGCTTTGTTGAGGCTTGCCAGTTCGGCGGCGTGTTTCAATGCATTGAGGGAGGTCTCGCTACCGTCAACGGCTACAACCAGATGTTTGTACATATTCATTCTCCTTTTGCGCCGAGTAGCGGCACTTTCGTTTAATATGAAATCAGAACTTGTCTGAATGTGAAACGATTATAAACTCTTTCGGGCAGGTACAACAGCCCATCTGCTTTCAAGTATAATGTCTGTCCGAATCGCCTGTCGCGTTTTTCATTAATTTATTGATATATCACAAGGTTGCTTATGCAGGACGCCGCTTTTCTTTCTTCGCGCCGCTTTGGCGGCATTGCCAGACTTTACGGAGACGAAGCGCTGGTGCGCTTTTCGCGCGCGCATGTGTGCGTGGTCGGCGTCGGCGGCGTCGGCTCGTGGGCGGTAGAGGCGTTGGCGAGGAGCGGCATCGGTCGTTTAACGCTGATTGATTTGGACAATGTTGCCGAATCCAATGTCAACCGCCAGCTTCATGCGCTGACCGACGATTTCGGCAAGGCGAAGGTGACGGCGTTGCGCGAACGCATTGCCCAAATCAATCCGCAATGCGAAGTGGAGGAAATCGAGGATTTTGTGACGGAAGACAATCTGGAAACGCTTTTCAGACGACCTTTCGACTTTGTGATCGACGCGATAGACCAAGTACGCGTCAAGGCGGCGATGGCGGCTTATTTTGTGCAACACAAACAGCCGTTTATCCTCAGCGGCGGCGCGGGCGGACAGAAAAATCCGGCATTGATTCAAACCGCCGATTTGAGCCGCGTAACCCACGACCCGCTGCTTGCCAACCTGCGCTACACCTTGCGCAAACGCTACGGCTTCAGCCGCGATACCAAAGAAAAAATGCGCGTGCCTTGCGTTTATTCAACCGAGAATATTACGCCGCCGCAATCCGGCGAAGCGTGTTCGACCGATGTCGCGCCGCAAGGTTTGTCCTGCGCGGGCTATGGGGCGAGTATGCTGGTAACGGCTTCGTTTGGGCTGTATTGTGCGCAGGCGGCGGTGGAGCATATCGCGGGGCGGAAGTGAGGGGTAGAGGAAGATGGTTAAGAGCCGATTTTTCAAAGCCTATTTTATTGCCAGTCTGATTTATGCGGTATGGTTCGGCGTATTGATGTATGCTGTCGATCCGATGTTTCTTGATGTGATGGAATGCGATACGCTGCCGGGCGATTATTTGTGTGTGCAAAGCGGTTATGACCGCCCATTCACCACTTTTCTTTATCCGTTTCTGTCCGTCGTGATATTCAGCCTGTTGCACGCCGGTATTATGAAATGGCGCAAACGCCGTTCGGTTAAAATGATTTGGTTTTTGGTCGGCTGCGAAAGTTTGCTGTTGTCGGCTTTAATGGTGGCGATGCTGGCGAGGGATGGTTTTGTGTTTTCCCGAGATATCGGTTCGGTATTGACGGGTACGGTTTTCGCCAGCCTGCCGCTGTTGGGTATGGTCTTGGCTCAGACCTTTGCCGTCGCCATTGTTTCTGTGCAAATTAATCGTAAAAACCGCTGATTTTTATATTAAAAACGGATCGTCCTCGTTTCAGACGGCCTTTTGTTGATGAAACTTCTTACTAAACTTAAAAAGAAAAAGACCCTTTAACCATGTCTTCAGAACACCTTATCTCCTCCACTGCTGCAACGTCGTCTGAACATACCGTTGCCTGGGTGTTCGGTCAGCCTGTTACCGATGTGCCGCAGGATTTGTTTATTCCGCCCGATGCGTTGAAGGTGGTATTGAGCAGCTTCCAAGGGCCGTTGGATTTGCTGCTGTACCTTATCCGCAAGCAAAATATCGATGTCCTCGATATTCCGATGGTGAAAATTACCGAGCAGTATCTGCACTATATTGCCCAAATGGAGGCATATCAGTTTGATTTGGCGGCGGAATATCTTTTGATGGCAGCGATGCTGATTGAAATTAAATCGCGCCTGCTGCTGCCGCGTCCTGAAGAAGTTGAGGATGAAGAAGCTGATCCGCGTGCCGAATTGGTGCGCCGTCTGTTGGCTTACGAGCAGATGAAACTGGCGGCTCAGGGCTTGGACGCGTTGCCGCGTGCCGGACGTGATTTTGCTTGGGCGTATTTGCCGTTGGAAATTGCGGTCGAAGCGAAGTTGCCGGAAGTGTACGTTGCCGATTTGACGCAGGCTTGGTTGGGTATTTTGTCGCGTGCCAAGCATACGCGCAGTCATGAAGTGGTGCGGGAAACCATTTCCGTACGCGCGCAGATGACGGCGATTTTGCGTCGCTTGAACGAAAGCGGTATCAGCAAGTTCAGCGATTTGTTTAAGCCGGAGCAGGGCGCGACATATGTGGTGGTCAATTTTATTGCATTGCTGGAATTGGCTAAAGAAGGCTTGGTGCGTATCGTGCAGCCTGAAAATTATGGTGAAATCGAAATCAGCCTGAAAGACGGTTTGGAAACAAACGAAGCCGAAATGCTTTCAGACGGCCTTGAAGCTGATGAAACCGATAACGAAAATTTGAAAAAAGAAGAACTAAAATGAATTCGACGACAAGTCATAACAAAGCTTCTTTATGGGCGGTAGGCTTAATGCTGTTTGCCCTGTTTTTTGGGGCGGGGAACCTGATTTTTCCTGCTTTTTTGGGACAGCAGGCCGGTGAAAACTGGCTTTCGGCGATGTTTGGCTTTCTGCTGACCGGGGCGGGTTTGCCATTGTTGGGCGTGATTGCCGTCGGCTATTCCGGTTCGCGCGATGTGGAGGCGCTGGCTTCCCGTGTTGCGCCTTGGTACGGCGTGACTTTTGCCACGGCACTTTATTTGGCAATCGGCCCTCTGTTTGCCATGCCGCGTACGGCGACAGTGTCTTTTGAAACCGCGATTTCCCCTTTTATTGATGAATCTTGGAAAAACATCGCATTGGCCGTATTCAGCCTGGTGTTTTTCGGTATGACTTATTGGCTGTCGATTTCTCCGGGTAAGCTGGTTGACCGTATCGGTAAAATCCTCACGCCTGTTTTGTTGCTGTCAATTGCGATATTGGTCGGCTATGCCGCCATTAACCCAATGGGCGTGCCGCAGGCGGCGCAAGGCGATTTTGCCACTCATCCGTTGGTTAAAGGCATTTTGGAAGGCTACGGTACCATGGACGCGCTGGCTTCGCTGGTGTTTGCCATTATCGTCATCGATGCCGTTCGCGCCATGGGCGTGGACAACCGTGCAGACTTGCTGAAGACTACGACGATTTCGGGCGTGTTGGCGGCTTCTTGTTTGGCAGTGGTTTACCTGTTTATCGGCTATATGGGCGCGACAGGTGTGGCCGGTATCGGCTTGCAGGAAAACGGCGCGTCGGTTTTGTCTAAAACCGCACAGCACTATTTCGGTACGGCCGGTATTGTGTTGCTTGTCGTTATGGTGCTGCTTGCCTGTCTGAGTACGGCGGTGGGTTTGATTACTTCATGCGCCGAATATTTCAACCGTCTTTGCCCGGGTATTTCTTATAAAACCTTTGTGATACTGAATACAGTGGTGTCTATCCTGTTGGCCAATAAAGGCCTTTCAGCGATTTTGCATTTTTCCATCCCAATGCTGATGCTGTTGTATCCGCTGACCATCGTCATCATTCTGTTGGCTTTGACGGATAAACTGTTTGGCGGCAGCCGTATTGTCTATTTTTGCACCATGATGGCGGCCCTTGTAGTCGGTCTGCTCGATGCCTATAAGGCCGCGTTTGGATTGGATATCGACACCGCTGCCGCCATCGAGCGCGCATTGCCGTTTTACAATATTGGTTTAGGGTGGGTTGTTCCCTCTTTAGCCTGCTTTATACTCGGCTGCATTTTGAATGCGGCGTTGAAGAAAAAAGCATGATGACAAACAGGCCGTCTGAAATGTTCAGACGGCCTGTTTATTTCGCCAACTACGCAAACGACAGATGATTTTTTTAAAGAAATCCGTTATAATTGGAAAGTTAAGGCTTTGCGAAATACCGTTTCGCAGATGCAACATATTGAGAAGATTTATTTCCACAAATCCCGTTTTTTCAGCAAACGACTTGAACTGAAGGCGGATTTCGTGGTATAAATCGCGTTTTACTATTTTAGAAGTTTGGAGACTAACCATGGCACGAGTTTGCAAAGTGACCGGTAAGCGCCCGATGTCTGGCAATAACGTATCACACGCCAACAACAAAACCAAACGTCGTTTTTTGCCTAACTTGCAATCACGTCGTTTCTGGGTAGAAAGTGAAAACCGCTGGGTTCGCCTGCGCGTTTCTAACGCTGCATTGCGCACCATCGATAAAGTAGGCATTGATGTCGTATTGGCTGATTTGCGTGCTCGCGGCGAAGCTTAATTTAAACACCATTAATTAAGGATTACTGCAATGCGCGATAAAATCAAACTGGAGTCCAGCGCTGGTACTGGTCACTTCTACACAACTACTAAAAACAAACGTACTATGCCTGGCAAACTGGAAATCAAAAAATTTGACCCAGTAGCCCGTAAACACGTTATTTACAAAGAAACTAAATTGAAATAATCCGGTTTCTTCCAAGAAAAAGCTCCTGTTTTGCAGGAGCTTTTCTTTTTATTTTCTGATTGGTTTTTGGGGGGCTTGTTTCAAATGTGTATGCAAGATATTTTTGGATTGCTTTGGAATAGACAAAATAAAAGAGCGTGTATCCATTGGGATTACGCTCTTTTATTTTTCAGACGGCCTGATAGGAGATAAGCAGTCTTAAATCATGAGTAAACATTCAACAACGACTTAATGATCGACTTTGATGCCTTGATTGTCGGAATGTTGTTTTTTATCCAGCTCTTTTTGCAAGGTATCGCATGGCGTGTCACAATCGCACATTTTCTTCATGCCGAGAGAGGAAATGCCGCCGCAGCTACCTTTGATGGTGCGTTTGGAGAAAATATAGCCGACTGCCATGCCGAGGATGACAATAATAAAAATGCCGAAAGTCAGAAGGAGGGTTTTCATGTGTGTATTCCTGAAGGTTAGTTTAATAATTTCTTGAATGCGCTGGACATTTCAGTATGGTAGCTGCCTTGCGGGGTTCGGATGATAAGGAAAACGGCAAGATTTTCTTGTTCGGCAAGTTTAAGTGCGTCGGTTTCTCCGAGGACGAATAAGCCGGTTGAAAGGCCGTCTGCAAGTGTGGCGTTTTCAGCTACTACGCTGATGGAAGCAAGGTTGTGGCTGATGGGTTGTTTGGTTTTGGGGTTGATGATATGGGAAAGGCGGCGGCCTGACTTATCGACATGGAAAATGCGGTAGTCGCCGGACGTGGCCAGTGATTTATTGTCCAATGGAATAGTGATTTGGGTGGCACCGCCTTGAACAATATTGGGCTGCTCGATGCCGATACGCCAAGGGTTGCCTTGCGCATTACGGCCTTTGCCATGCAACTCGCCTCCGATTTCTACCAAATAATTGCCGATATTGAGTTTTTCAAGTTCGGCGGCGGTTTTATCCACGCCAAAGCCTTTGGCGATGGAGGATAGATCTAAATAGACTTCGGGATGGGTTTTCGCCAGTGTAGGCTGCTGTCCGTCTTGGGAAAGTTTGAGTTTGTCCGTACCGACTATTTCTGAAGCATGTTGGATTTCTTGTGCAGTCGGTTCGTGTGTGATTTCTTTTTGCGGGCCGAATCCCCAAAGGTTGACCAAAGGACCGACGGTTACGTCCAGTGCGCCGTGCGTCAGTTTGTTTAAACGCAAGGCTTCGCCGGTTACATAGGCAAAGTCTTGGGAAATGGGCATGGCCTGATTGACGGTGCGTAGCTGGTTGAATTGGCTGATTTCGGAATCAGTCTGGTAGGTAGACATTTGTCGATTGACTTCTTGAAGTGCGTCATCAATGCGTTTTTGGATTTCGGCAGGGGAGGGGAGTTTGTCTTGGCCGTCTGAAAGATATTTGACGGTATAGGTCGTGCCCATGGTCTCGCCTTGCAGGGTAATGGTTTGTTGTTTTTCAGGTTGGCAGGCAGAGAGTGTGAGTGCGGAAACGATGGCAACGGTACAACCGATTATCGGACGGTAAAACGAATTGGAAAGAAACAGCATAAGGGATTTGCAGATTATTTTTTGAAGCCTTTATTGTATCGTAAAAGAAAGGTTCAGGCCGTCTGAAAGTATGGTTTTCATACGGCCTGGCAATAAAAAAGGAAGAAACCGAAGTTTCTTCCTTTTTGTTGGTTAGCCGCCGAAATCGTCTAAAAGGATGTTTTCGTCTTCCACGCCCAAGTCTTTGAGCATTTTGATCACGGACTGGTTCATGATTGGAGGGCCGCACATGTAGAATTCGCAGTCTTCCGGTGCTTCATGGTTTTTCAGGTGGTTTTCGTAAACCACGTTGTGGATGAAGCCTGTGTAACCGTCCCAGTTGTCTTCAGGCAATGGGTCGGACAGGGCGACGTGCCATGTGAAGTTCGGGTACTCTGCCGCGAGTTGGTCGAAGTCTTCGACATAGAACATCTCGCGTTTAGAACGGGCACCATACCAGAAGGTAATCTTACGTTTGGAGTTCAAGCGTTTCAGCTGGTCGAAAATGTGGGAGCGCATCGGCGCCATACCTGCACCGCCACCAATGAATACCATTTCGGCATCGGTGTCTTTGGCGAAGAATTCGCCGAACGGGCCGGAGATGGTTACTTTGTCGCCGGGTTTGAGTGACCAGATGTAAGACGACATTTGTCCCGGAGGCGCATCGGGTACGCGCGGAGGCGGCGTGGCGATACGCACGTTCAGCATGATGATGCCTTTTTCTTCTGGATATGAAGCCATGGAGTAAGCGCGCAAAATCGGCTCGTCTACTTTAGAAACGTATTGCCACAGATTGTATTTGTCCCAGTCTTCGTGGTATTCCTTAGGAATGTCGAAGTCTTTGTAGGCAACAGTGTGAGGAGGGGCTTCAATTTGAATGTAGCCGCCGGCGCGGAAAGGCACTTCTTCGCCTTCTGGAATGGCAAGCTTGAGTTCTTTAATGAACGTTGCTTTGTTGTCATTGGAGATGACAGTACATTCCCATTTTTTTACACCGAATACTTCTTCCGGTACTTCGATGTCCATGTCGGTTTTAACGTTGACCTGACAAGACAGACGGCAGCCTTCGCGCGCTTCGCGTTTGCTGATGTGGGACAATTCGGTTGGCAGAATGTCGCCGCCGCCGCTTTTCACGACAACGCGGCACTGGCCGCATGAGCCGCCGCCACCGCAGGCGGAAGGAACGAAGATGCCTTGGCTGGCAAGCGCACCCAGCAGTTTGCCACCGGCAGGCATCGTCAGCTCTTTTTCGTTATTGACTTTGATAGTGATGTCGCCTTCGCTCACCAACTTGGATTTGGCAAACAGAATCATCAGTGCCAAAACCAAGACGATGAGGGTAAACATCACGATACCTAAAATAATCTCCATGCCGATTCCTTTCTTATAACTGGATGCCGGAGAACGACATAAACGCCATTGCCATCAGGCCAGCGGCGATAAAGGTAATGCCCAAGCCTTTGAGGCCTTTAGGGACATCCGAATATTTCATTTTTTCGGTAATGCCCGCCAAAGCGACAATAGCCAAAAGCCAGCCTAAACCTGCACCAAAACCGTATACAACGGACTCACCGAAGTTGTATTCGCGTTGCGCCATAAACGATACGGCACCGAAAATCGCGCAGTTTACGGTAATCAGAGGCAGGTAGATACCTAATGCGTTATAGAGGGCAGGGACGAATTTATCCAAGAACATTTCCAAAATCTGCACCAAAGCGGCAATCACACCGATGAAGGTGATGAATTTCAGGAAGGTCAGGTCCACACCTTCAACCAGCGCGCCGTCTTTCAACAGCGAGTAAACCAGTTGGTTGGCTGGGACGGACAGGCCGAGTACGAAAGTTACAGCCACGCCCAAACCGAATGCAGTGGATACTTTTTTAGATACCGCCAAAAATGTACACATCCCCAAGAAGAAGGAAAGTGCCATGTTTTCCAGAAAGACGGATTTTACAAAGAGGCTTAAGTAATGTTCCATGTGTTATTTCTCCGCCTGTTCAGGTTTCCAAGTGCGCAGACCCCATACCAAGAAGCCGATGATAAAGAACGCACTAGGGGCGAGCAGGAATAAGCCGTTGGTTTGATACCAGCCGCCATCTTGTACGGTTTGGAAAATGGTGTAGCCAAAGAGCTTGCCTGAGCCGATCAGTTCGCGGATGGTTGCGATGATGATCAGCATCATGCCGTAACCTGCGCCGTTGCCGATACCGTCAACCAAGCTCTCCAAAGGAGGCTCTTTCATGGCGAATGCTTCGGCACGGCCCATCACGATACAGTTGGTAATAATCAGGCCGACGAATACGGACAGCTGTTTGGACAGCTCATAAGCAAAGGCTTGGAGCAGTTGGTCAACCAGCGTTACCAAGGAAGCAACAATCGCCATTTGCACAATAATACGGATGCTGTTGGGGATGTAGTTGCGTACCAAAGAAATGAAGAAGCTGGAAAAACCGGTTACTAAACTGACGGAAATACCCATTACGATGGCCGTCTGAAGTTTGGTGGTAACCGCCAAAGCCGAACAAATACCCAAAACTTGCAAGGCAATCGGGTTGTTGTCGATAAAGGGTGAAAACATCAAATGTTTCAAGCGTTTCATGTCAGCCATTATTGTGCTCCTGCTGATTTCAATTTGTTCAGGTAGGGGATATAGCCGTTTTCGCCGAACCAGTAGTCGAACGAACCTTGCACACCTTTAGACGTCAGCGACGCGCCGGAGAGGGCATCTACGCCGTGTTCTTTGTCTGAGCTTGCGCCTTTGCCGACGTGCAGGGCAAATTTGCCTTGTTCGTTAAACAGTTTTTTGCCGACGAATTTTTGTTGCCACAGAGGGTTGCCGATTTCGCCGCCCAAACCCGGAGTTTCGCCTTGGTCGTAGTAGGTAATGCCGTTGATGGTGTTGCCGTCAGGTTGAATGGCGACAAAACCGTACATGACAGACCACAAACCGTTGCCGTGCATAGGCAGGATGATTTGGCTGACTTTACCGTCTTCGCCTTTTACCAAGTAAACCTCAGTGTATTTGGCACGGCTTTTGATGCCTGCCAAATCGTCTTCAGGTTTGATTTGGATGCTTTGGGCAGGGTCTTTGCCGGCAACGCGTGCGCTGAAGTCTTTAGGCGCATCGGCGACGTATTCGCCGGTTGCCAAGTCCACGACACGTTGCTCGATACGCTCGGCAAAGGTTTTGCTGATGTCGGTGTTTTTATCCATCAAACCAGCTACGCTCAAGATATAGCCTTGTTTGTCTTGGAGTTTTTGTTTCTCTTGGATGGGTTTCAAGCCGACGACCGCACCAGCAACGATGATGGAACAAATCAGGCTGACAACCAATACCACAATCAGCGTGCCGTTGAAGCTGTCTTTATCGAATTTCTTAGCCATTGCTGCGCGCCTTTCTGCGTTTGATGTTCGCTTGTGCGACGAAATAGTCGAAAATCGGGGCAAACAGGTTGGCAAACAGAATCGCCAACATCATGCCTTCGGGGTAAGCAGGGTTGACCACGCGGATCAATACGCACATTACGCCGATTAGCGCGCCGTACCACCATTTGCCGACATTGGTAAAGGAAGCGGAAACGGGGTCGGTTGCCATAAACAGCATACCGATGGCGAAGCCGCCGACGACCAGATGCCAGTACCAAGGCATGCTGAACATCGGGTTAGTGTCTGAACCGATGACGTTAAACAGCGAAGACATGGCAATCATACCGATCATCACGCCGGCAATAATGCGCCAAGAAGCGATGCGGGCAAACACGATAAACGCGCCGCCAATTAAAAGCGCCAAAGTGGATACTTCGCCGATGGAACCGGGCAGGTTGCCGATAAACGCATCCATCCAAGTGATGGATTTACCGGTAACGGCATTTTGCAGGCCGTCTGAACCGTATGCCGCCCACTGAGCCAACGCAGTTGCGCCGGAATAACCGTCAACCGCCGTCCAAACGGTGTCGCCGGTAATATTCGCAGGATAGGCGAAGAACAAGAAGGCACGACCTGCCAGCGCGGGGTTCATAAAGTTTTTACCCGTACCGCCGAACACTTCTTTCGCAACCACCACGCCGAAGGTAATACCCAAGGCAGCCTGCCACAGCGGCAGCGTAGGCGGAACGATTAAAGCGAACAGAATCGAAGTCACGAAGAAACCCTCGTTGATTTCATGTTTGCGTACAGTGGCGAACAAGACTTCCCAGAAACCGCCGACGATAAATACGGTTGCGTAAATCGGCAGGAAGTAAATCGCGCCGAACAGCATTTTGCTCAATACGCCCGCTTCAGACGACATATTGATGCCCAAAGCGTTGGCAAGGGCGTAATGCCAGTCGTTGGCGATATTTTGTTGCAGCAAATCAGGCGTTAACGCACCGAATGCCTGTACGCCGACGTTGTACATACCGTAGAACATGGCGGGGAACAAAGCCAGCCACACCAAAATCATCATGCGCTTGGAATCGAGCGCATCGCGGACGTGGGCCGCTTTGCGCGTTACCGCGCCGGATGTATAGAAAATCGTCGCTGCAGCTTCGTAGAGGGCATACCATTTTTCATGTTTGCCGCCCGGCAGGAAGTGCGGTTCGATTTTTTCAAGAAAATGTTTCAAGCCCATAATCAGCCTTCCTTCTCAATGGTTTCCAGCACCTTGCGCAACAGCGGACCGTATTCGTATTTGCCCGGGCAGACGAAGCTGCACAAAGCGAGGTCTTCTTCATCCAATTCCAAGCAACCCAGTGCCTGAGCGCTATCGGTATCGCCGACGATTAAATCGCGCAAAAGCAAGGTAGGCAGGATGTCCAACGGCATTACGCGCTCGTAAGTGCCGATCGGTACCATGGCGCGGTCGCCGCCGTTGACAGCTGTGTTGAACTTGAAGAGTTTGTTTTTCAGGAAATGGCCGAGGGTTGTGCGCGTGATGGAGTATTTGTCCGGCTGCGGCGCAACCCAGCCGAACAGCTCTTTGCTGCGGCCTTCTTCGATAACGGAAATCTGATTGTGGTAGCGGCCGAGGTAATCGTGCGCGCCTTGTGCAATCGCGCCGTTCAATACTGAGCCGGAAATCACGCGGTTGTCTGCGTCAACCAATTCGCCCGCAGTAATTTGCGATACTTTCGCACCCAAAACGGTACGCAAGAGGCGCGGTTTGTTGACTTGAGAGCCACCCAAGGCAATCACGCACTTGGTGTTCAGACGGCCTGTTGCAAACAAACGGCCAATGGCAATCACGTCTTGATAATTGATGGTCCAAACAGTTTTGTTCGCACCGACTGGCTCGATGAAATGAATGTGCGTGCCACTCAAACCGGCAGGATGTGGACCGCCAAATTCATGTGTTTCGATGTTGGCAACGTTTTCAGACGGCACGTCTGCGCCTGCTGCTTTACACACATGGATTTTACGTTCGGTCAGGCGGCTCAATACCAACAGGCCGCGTTTGAAGTCTTCGGCGGCTTCTTTGATGATGACTGTAGGATCGGCAGCCAGCGGATTGGTGTCCATCGCATTGACGAAGATGGCGAATGGTTCTGCATCGACGGCAGGGATTTTGCTGAACGGACGGGTACGCAGTGCAGTCCACAAACCGGATTGGATCAGGTTGCGGCGCACTTCTTCGCTGCTCAATTTTGCCAGCGCTTCAGGTGCGTAGCGTTCGAACTCGATTTCGTCGTTGCCTTCAACGGCAATTACGACTGACTGAAGTACGCGCTTTTCGCCACGGTGAATCGCGGCGATTTTGCCTGAAGTCGGAGCAGTAAATACTACGCCCGGATTCTTTTTGTCTTCAAACAGCACTTGGCCTTTTTTGACGGCTTCGCCTTCCTTGATTTTCATCGAGGGGCGCATGCCGACATATTCTTCGCCAAGCAACGCGACTTCGGTAATGGCCGGGCCGTCATAAATGACTTGCTCCGGTCTGCCCGCGATAGGCAGGTCTAAGCCTTTTTTTATCTTAATCATAAGGATGCGTTACTTTTTGGTGGGTTGAGATTCGGATGTCGGATTGTTTTTTCAGACGGCATGTAATGCTTTGAAACAAAGGATGGGCCGTCTGAAAAAAGCAGAGGTTTGCTATAAAAACAACGAATAAACGCAAACAACAAAGCTTTAGATTTTATCAGGTATAGGCTGCTTTATGTCAGTTTTACGCTTATTTTTACGGGAAAAGTGGGAAAAAAGTAGGAATGTGTAATCGAGTGTTAAGAGAAATAATTTTTAACTGATTGATATTTAAACGCTATGTTTGATGATATAGCTGAAAATAAAAGGCCGTCTGAATTTCAGACGGCCTCTAAGTTTAAAAGAGCTGCCAAACGAAGAAAATCATCGTATGCAGGGCAAACAGTGGTACCAATACAATTACCGACCATGCCATGTAGCCGAAGAAGGAAGGCATCGGTACGCCGCGTTGTTCGGCAATAGCTTTGACCATGAAGTTCGGCGCATTACCGATATAAGTGAGCGCACCCATAAATACGGAACCCATGGATACTGCCAGCAGCGAATGGAACAGATGGCCTGTCATCAAGGCTTGGGCATCGCCACCGGCCATATTGAAGAACACCAAATAAGTCGGCGCGTTATCCAAGAATGCCGACAAAATGCCACTCATCCAGAAATACATTACATTAATCGGATTGCCTGCCGCGTCGTGAACCAAAGAAACAACGGAAGCCAATGCGCCTGTTTCGCCGGCTTTCAAAATCGCCAAAACAGGTGAAATCGTAATGAAAATACCCAAAAACAGTTTGCCCACTTCGGCAATCGGCTCGAAGTTGAACTCATTACCTGCGCGTACCTGTTTGGGCGTAATAATCCAAGATACGGCGGTCAAAGCCAGCAAAATGCCATCGCGCATCAGGTTTTGCAAGGCGTAATGGCTGCCTAAGATTTCAAAGCCCGGATGATTTGGTTTCCACAAACCGGACAGCAAAACCGCGCCGACTACACCGGCCAGTAACAGAAAATTCCATTTGCCGTAAATTTTGACTTTGTCTTCTTTATCGGAAGGAGCAGGAGCAAGGTGTTCGCTTTGTTCACGGTTGAAGTGTTGGCTGTCGATGATGTAGAAAACGGCCAGCAAAACCACAGAACTGATCAATACAGGCATCAGCATGTGTTTGACCGTCCACATGAAATCTACGCCTTTCAGGAATCCTAAGAACAGAGGAGGATCGCCTAAAGGAGTCAGACCGCCGCCGATATTCGCCACCAAGAAAATGAAGAAAATCACGATGTGAACGCGGTAGTGGCGTTTATGGTTGGCTTTCAAAAGCGGACGAATCATCAACATCGCCGCGCCTGTCGTCCCCATGATGGACGACAAAGCCGTGCCGACTGCCAACAGGGTTGTGTTCAATTTGGGCGAGCCGTGCAAGTCGCCGCTGACAAAAATACCGCCTGAAATGGTATAGAGTGCCAAAAGCAACAGGATAAAGGGGATATATTCTTCAACCAACGCATGGGCAACGGTATGTACGCCGGCTCCGAAACCAAAGGTTACGATAAACGGCGTTAAAAACAGCAGCGTCCAAAACGCTGTAATTTTGCCGAAGTGATGGTGCCAAATATGGGAGAAAAACAGAGGCCCGAGTGCAATAGACAAGAGAATCAGTGCAAACGGCAGACCCCAAAGCAGGCTTGCGGATGAGCCGTTAAAATCGGATGCCGCAGCAGGAAGGGCGGCAAGAAGCAGTGAAAATGAGAGATAGCGCATGGTATTTCCTTTTTATTCTGTTGCGCCGTGAGGAACTTCGTTGAGAGAGCACGGCGGTGAAATATTCAGGCCGTCTGAAAATATCCAGACGAACTGCGCGGTTGTGTCAGGGGAAAGTATAACGCAAAGCAAGTGTTAAGGGACGGTTTAGAGTGTTGGAATCAAAAGAAATGTTGATACAAATAAAGGAATAAAAGCAATGGGAGTAGTTGGAAGTAGTAAAAAAATGTTTTTGAAACAGGAGCTTGAAACCTTGAAAATAATACTATCGAAAAAATGTTTTGAATTAATTTTAGCTAAAATTTACATTTAATTGAATAAATGGAGGCCGTCTGAAAAATGAGGGTTGAATAGTGTGTTTTAGTTCTTACTGATTGTTTTAATGGATAAATTGGGTATGAAAACAAAAAAAAACAGGTAAGCAAAAATGCCCACCTGTTTTAATTTATGCTTCCGGCCGTAACCACATCCACACAGCCACGCAGCTACAGAAGACTGATGATACAGCACCAATCCACCAGCGTTCTGGAAATTGCCAAAACATAAACAGGCAAGAAAGGGCCATCATGCCGATAGCGAAGAACTTTGCCTTGCGCGGCACGGCGCCATTATTTTCCCAGTTTTGTATGATCGGGCCGAAATGGCGGTGATGATACAGCCAATTGTGAAAGCGCGGCGAAGCTTTTGCCCAGCAGGCGGCGGTCAATAAAATGAAAGGCGTAGTCGGCAGTAATGGCAGGAAAATGCCGATAATGCCCAAGACAAGCGACAATGCGCCGCAAAAAATCAATAAATAGCGAACCATCTTCCCGTCACCAATTATTTATTTTCAGACGGCTTGTGATGTGGAAATGGACAACGCGGAATGTCTAATTTATCCCAGCCCTCATGCCCCATTTTTTCCAGTAGTGCGATATTGCGGTCGAAAATTGCCGAGGCATCAGGAAATGCTTCAGCCGCTTTGGCAATACTGTCTTCACGAATCAGATGCAAGGTCGGGTAGGGCGAGCGGTTGGTGTAGTTGCTGATGTCGCCGGCTTCAGTGCCTTCAAATTGAAAATCGGGATGGAACGGCGCAATTTGGACAATGCCTTCCAATTCGTTTTCTATAACCGCATCGTCGGCAATTTCCAGCATTTGGTTGAAGGTTTCAAAATCAGGGAATAGCGTCGGATGAACCAGTAAAGTGGTTTCCAATTCCGAAGCGGGTGTATTGCCCAGAAGCTGCAATTCACGATCCAAGTCCTCAAGGAAACCGTCCAAATGACGGGCTTCGCTGACAACGATGCGAACCAGGTTTTTAACGTGCGGCGCTTTGGCAAACGGGCAGAGATTCAGCCCGATAACGGCTTTTTCCAGCCATTGTTTGGTATGTTCTGAAACAGTATCGATATCGAGATGGGCAGTGTCAGTCATAGTAAAAGCTTATGTGAATTATTCTTAAAAAGTATACAAGTGTATGGGCTTGAAAGCAAACCATTGGAATTCAAAAGGCCGTCTGAACAACAGACGGCCTTTATCAGTTTCAAATCATTAATCCTGAACCAAATGAACCAAAGGCAGAGCAGTCGTGTTTTTAATTTCTTTCAACACAAAACTCGATTGCGCATCTTGCACGCCGTGGTGTGAAAGCAACGTGTCCAAAACAAAATGTGAAAACGCGTTCATATCGGTAAAGAACGCATGGAGCAGATAATCGGTTTCGCCCGTTAAAGCAAAGCAGCTCAATACTTCCGGCCAAGCGCGGACAGATTCTGAAAAATCCTCGCGCGCATCTTTTGCCTTGCTAATTGAAACACGGATAAAAGCCTGCAAACCCAAGCCTAAAGATACGGGAGAAAGCTGGGCCGCGTATTTTTGAATAATGCCCGCATCTTCAAGTTGTTTGAGACGGCGCAGGCAGGGAGAAGGGGAGAGCGCCACCTTTTCAGAAAGTTCAACATTGCTCAACCGCCCATTTTCCTGCAAAACCTGCAGAATCTTTAAATCCGTTTTATCCAAGTTTAGATGAGGCATGATGGTTCTCCCAATGTAGGTAATGTATGTTTTAAAAATGAAAAATGCTTAAAAATAAAGACTTGTATGGTTAAATTATATATTGAGTTCAGATAGGCGACAAATTGTCTTATAAGGAGTGTTGCGAATTTGTTTTATGTAGTGGTGAAAAGATGAAGGCCGTCTGAAACTAATCTAGATCAAAGTTTTATGTCATATTAGGATTGGATATAAAGAGGCCGTCTGAAAATGAATTTCAGACGGCATTTATTTTCGTAATGTGATCATTCAGGCTCTTAATGACCGTGTTTTGGAGAGTTTTGTTCTTTTGCTTTGATTCGTTTTCCGCGTTTGTATTTGGCTTTGTTTGGGGTGTTTTCTTCGCAATGTATTTTTGTGTTTTGGGAAATAAGCTTACAGGCTCTGTTTGCAGGATACAGGAAGGAATTGTGTATCCATGGTGCCACCGCAAGACCAAACTGTTGTGCCTTTAGTAGCACCTGTTTTTGCAAAACTTGGTGTCAGGTGGATTTCAGTATTCTTCACAGGAACAGCAGCTTGATTACCGATGGCGACAACAATAGTGCCGTTATCTTCAATACGGACAATCTTTACATAGTTACCGACTTTATTGTCGTCTGAAGCGAGTTGCTTGATATTGAGGTCAAGCGGCAAGCTGCCTTTATTTGCATAGGCTTCTTCAACATAGCTTTTCATGCTGCCGGCCAGCATAATGCCTTCTGCTACTTGTGCTCTGGCAACATAGTTTTGGTATGCAGGAAGAGCCGCTACTGCCAAAATGCCGATAATGCCGATAACAATCATCAACTCAATCAGGCTAAAGCCGATTTGGGCTTTGCGTAGTTTTTTCATTTTTTTGAGTATGTCGTTTTCTTATTTTTATTTTATAAAGCAAATCCCATAATCCTTATGGGATTTGCTTTGAGTCGAATATCTTTTGTTAGATATTTAAATTAACCACCTGTTCAAGAACCACCTGTTCAAGAACCACCTGTTCCAGAACCACCTGTTCCAGAACCACCTGTAGTAGCATCAGGACGGCAAGAGGAAGGCAAGAATTTTGTAGCTACGCCATCTGTTCCGCCTGGAGTACTACAAGTCCAAGTAAAGGAGCCGTTAGCAGTTGCACTGGCAGTTGTACCAGGAGTAGCACTGGCAGTGGCAGTAGTGGCATGAGGAGTAAGGGATACGGTTTTGCCTTCAATTTGCTTATTTACGTTATTACTTTTCATTTTGGCAGTAATAACACCGTTACCACCAACTTCTACTTTTTCAACATATTTACCTGTAATATCGGCAGCAGCTGCAATACCAGCCTCTGTATTACTAGTAGGCCATTTACCTTTATCTGCATAGTATTCAACAACAGCAGACTTTTGACCTTCCATCAATAAGATGGCTTCAGAAACTTGGGCACGTGCAGTGTAGTCTTGGTATGCAGGCAGGGCGATAACTGCCAAGATGCCGAGAATCGCGATGACGATCATCAATTCGATCAGGGAGAAACCTTTTTGGATTGCTTTCATTGTTTAAAATTCCAGTTTAAAAATGTGAATAATTGTGTTTAAGTAAAAAGTCCGTAATGTGCTTGGCACTATGTATTATGAGTAAACCATAAGTAAGAAGGAATATACAGCTTCCGTCGGGCTTGCTGCTTTGAGGCTTGGGCCTTATCGGATGTGTTGTTTCAAGCAGTCAGTGTGCCAAGTGTGGAAATTAGGCTGAAAATTTTATTTTTTATTTTTTGTTTATTGTTTTTATTGGGATTATTTTTTAATTTTAAATTTTGTGAGGTTTTGTTTGAAAGTTTCAGGATTTTAGGGAAATTAGGGGGTTGACGTTTTTTGTCAGTTTTGTGTTTTTTGTGACAGAGAGTGTGTGCAAGTTTGGGCATGTGACGTTTTTCGTCAGAAATTAAGCTTGACTCAATAATATGTTAATTGATTTAGATAGACGGTATTTTTATGGATTAATCGGTGAGTTTAATATTTTGTGATTTTATTTTTTTGTTTT
Organism: Neisseria sp. HMSC069H12; assembly: GCF_001812735.1. Lineage (NCBI taxonomy): Bacteria > Pseudomonadati > Pseudomonadota > Betaproteobacteria > Neisseriales > Neisseriaceae > Neisseria > Neisseria sp. HMSC069H12. Next base: position 108,316 of record NZ_KV810287.1, on the reverse strand, counting down.
TTATGGGTTTTATTTTGTATGCGTATTTTGTTTGAATACGGATAAGGAGAAAATTTGGAAGGAAGGATTTTTGAAGAAGGTTTGGTGTAATAGGTGAATGAAAATTTGTTATTGGAATTATATCCATTTGTATTATGATTTTAGAATGTAGTTTTATGTCAGAAGGAAGTTCTGGTTTTAAATTTTAAGGCTTTGGATTTCTTGAGTGTTTTAGAAGGGTATATTCAAGATGTTTATATTTTTGGGTGCGATTAGGGTGAGCAAAAAATGCTCACCCTATGTTTTTAAGATGTTCAGACGGCCTTTATGGGGTCAAGACTTCGATCAATGCCTGTTTTAGGGTGTTTTGGGTTTGCGGGTCTTGTAGGGATGGGCTGTAGGTAATGAAGCTGTCCTCAATGCGCTGATCCAAGGTGGTTATTTTGGCGTAGCGCAGGCTGATGTTGTGTGCAAAGAAGGTCTCGGCGATATCGGCGAGGAGATGGGGGCGGTTGACGGCGGTGATGTCTATGGTGTGCCAGCCGGGATAATCTTCTTCGGGGGTGATGATTACGGTAGGCGGAATGGGAATGTGGCGGATGCGGCGGCTGATGTGCGGGCGGCCGCTTTGTTTTTGGACGGTGGTATTGCCGTGGATGAAGCTGTTGAGTTCGGCTTCGAGTGCGCTTTGACGGTCGGGATATTCTTCGGGCGGGAGATTGTCGGGAAGTTGCAGGATAAAGGTGTCAAGGATGTAGTCGTGCTCGGTAATGAAGGCACGGGCGGCTTGGATGTCGAAGCGGTGGCTGCTGAAGATGCGGCAGAGGCGTGCGAAGAGGCGGTCGCCATTGGGCATGAATACCATGACTTGAAGGCTGTTGCTTTGGGGAAGGATGCGGCTGCGGACGGCCGGACTTTCGGTGTCGTAGGCGAGGTTTGCGGTGTGCCAGAGGATTTCCCGTGTCTGATGGCGGACGTAGTATGCGCTGCCGAGTATGCGGCGGAGTTTTTGTTGGTTTTTGAGGGGAACGGCCGCGCGCGTGAGCTGATCGGTCGAGGCTTGTTCGCGTCGGTTGGGGAGGCGTTCGGGATCGTGGTGTTTGCTGTTTAAAACGGCGGCGGTGCTGTGGTAGAGGGTTTGGAGCAGGCTGGCGCGCCATGTGTTCCAAAGTTTGGGGTTGGTGCCGCGGATGTCGGCAATGGTAAGCAGGTAGAGTGCGTCGAGGTATTCGCGTGTGGGAATGCGGCGGCAGAAAGCTTGGAGGACATGGGGATCTTGGATGTCTTCTTTTTGGGCAACAGTGGACATGAGCAGGTGGTTTTCAACCAGCCATGCGAGGAGGTGGCTTTCTTCTTCGGTGTAGTAGTGGTTGGCGGCGAATTGTTGTGCGTCTTTGATGCCTTCTTTGGCGTGATCGCCGCCACGGCCTTTGGCGATGTCGTGCAGCAGGGCGGCGGTGTAGAGGACATATGGTCGCGGATAGGCCTGCATGATGGCGCTGGCCTCGGGCATTTCGTGGCTGTGGGTTTCGATGGCGAGACGGCGCATATTGCGGACGACGGTCAGGATGTGGTCGTCTACGGGGTAAATATGGAAGAGGTCGTGTTGGAGCAGGCCGGTGATTTTTTCCCATGCGGGGAGATAGCGGCCAAGTACGCCGTAGAGGTTGAGAAAACGGAGGGTTTGGGTAAGGCCGGTGCCGTGTTTGAAGAATTGGATGAAGCGGCGACGGTTTTCTGGATTTTGGGTGAAACGGGTGTTGATTTTTCGTGTGGCCGCCCACCATGCACGCAGGGTTTGCGGCTCGATGGTGGTGATGTTTTGCTCCTGCATGGTTTGGATGATGGTGAAGATGTGTTCAGGATTTTGTTCAAACAGGGCAAGGTCGTTGGCGGCGATTTGGTGGCCGATGCGTTTGTAGCGGCTGTCGATGGGGTGGATATGTCGGGGACGGCTGGAGGTTTGATGGTTTTTGAGAACCGGAATGAGGATGCCGTTGAGTTGTTTGATGGCTTTGGTGGCACGGTAGAAGGTGTGCATTAGGGCTTCGCTTCGGCCGCGGATGTCGGGTTGGGTATAGCCTAAGCTTTCGGCAACTTGGGACTGGTAGTCGAAAAGCAGTCTGTCTTCAGGGCGGTCAGCAGTAAGGTGGAGATGAATGCGGATGTTGGCAAGACGGCGATAGCCATGGGCCAGCATGCCGGCTTCGGTGCGTGTGAGGACGCCGGCAGTAACGAGGGCGGTGGGGTTGCTGTCTATGCCTTGTGCTTTGGCTGTCCAAATCAGGGTGTGGATGTCGCGCAGGCCGCCGGGGCAGGTTTTGATGTTGGGTTCGAGTTGTGCGCCTGTGCCTTGGGATTTGGTATGGCGTTGCTCCATTTCGAGGAGTTTGGCTTCGATGAAGGCGGCTGTGTCGCGGCGTGTGTTGAGTTTGTTTAGAAGTTGGGCGGTAAGGTTGGCATTGCCTTGTAGGTGGCGTGCTTCAAGAAAGGCGGTTTCACCGGTAATGTCGTTTTGGGTGCTTTGGAGGATTTCTTCTATGCTGCCGCTTTTGATGGCGGGATTGAGGCGTGCGTCCCAAAGGGTTTGGATAAATTGGGCGGTTTGTTGTTGCAGGCCGTCTGAAAATGGGGCCAAAGAAATAATCGCTAAGTCCCAGTCGGAATGGGGATAGAGTTCGCAACGCCCAAAGCCGCCGATGGCAATCAGGCTGATGTCGTTGCTGTCGGGGAAGTGGATTTGCCAGAGGGTTTGCAGCAGGGTTTCGGCAGCGGCGATATGGTCGCGGAAGTAAGCGGTAGGGCGGTTGTTTTGGCGGTAGGCAGTTTCTGCTGCTGCTTTTTGCTGCTGGTAGGTTTGGATGGCTTGTTGGGCGGCGGTCATGATGGTATCTGGCTGTAAATTAGGCTTGGGTATCGGCAGGCTCGGTCATTTGGCGGAGCATTTCTTGCGGCGGAAGGAGGAGTTTGTAAGGGGCGATTTTAAGCGCGGATGCGATTTTTTCGATGTTGGAAAGGGCGATGTTCCAGCGTTTGCGCTCGACGGCGGAGACGTAGGTACGGTCAAGTCCGCATTGGCGCGCCAGTTCTTCTTGCGACCAGCCGTGATTGACGCGATAGAGGCGCATGTTGTAAGCGATAACGGCGCGGAGGTCTTGCGGATCGGGCAGGCTTGGAGGGGGAGTGAGTTTATTGACCATGGTATTTTGAGTTTGTGGTTTGAACGATAAGGGGATTTTATACTATTTTTGTGAGGGGAAAGGAAAGGCCGTCTAAAAGTTTTCAGACGGCCTTAAAGAGGGTAGGTATAAAAAAAAAGGGGGTGGCTTTCGGCCACACCCAAACACACACACATCAAGAGGAAAGAAAAATCATTTAATAAGAGAGCTGGCTCTTATAGAGGAAAACTGGATGATTCGGGCTTGATCCTGAAGTATTGAAAGGCATTATAAATGAAAATAGGGTTGGGGTATTGATACAGGTCAATTCGGGCTTGATTTAGAAAATATATTTTTAGGATAGTGGAAATAAATTAAAAATAAGGTTTGATTGTGAATAAAAGTCATTAGGCCGTCTGAAAAATGGGTTTCAGACGGCCTGATTGGTTTAAAGGCTGCTACTTATATAAATTAAGTATTAAGCCAAACCTTTATCTTTGGCTTCTTGCAGGCGGGCTTCAAAGCTGCTGAGGTTGACGCCCGCCTGCTCGGCTGCGGCAACTACTTCGGCTACGGATGCGCCGTGTTGCACTTGATGATAACCCCAAAGCAAGGAGCAGCGAGTGCCGGTACGGCAGAAGGCAAGGATAGGAGCCGGAGATTGTTGTAACAGATTTTGGAAGGCTGCAACATCGGCTGCGTTGATTTGAGGCGCAACAACAGGCTGGTGTGAGAATTGGTTGATGCCGGCCTCTTTAAACCAGTTTTGCACTTCGGCAAAAGTTGGTTGGTTTTCTTCTTCGCCGTCCGGGCGGTTGCAGATGACGGTTTGGATGCCGAGACGTACGGCTTCTTGGACATCGGCTTCGGTCAGTTGGGGGGCGATATAGAGGGAGTCGGTCAGTTTACGGATGGGCATAGTTTTTCCTTTTCTAAGTTTGATGATGGATGTTATTGCTTTTGAGGTTTCAATAAGGCTTGTTCCAATAGTTTTTTATTTGCTTTGGATTGGTTTTGTATATATTTACGGACAATATTGTCGATCGTCGAGTCTTGCTCCATATTGGAGCGAGTTGACCAAATGGCAGAAGCAAGCATGAGGTCTACATGATTTGGATGCTGTTCGGCTGCTGTTTGGGCTTTAATAATGTAGTCGAGAATGCGTTCAACAGCTTTAGGATTGCCGGTTGCATAGTAGGTTACCCATAGAAAATCTAGTGATGCAGGAGAAACCATTGGTTCTTGAAGTGGATGGAAGGTTTTGATTTGTTCAATTTCATTTTTAAGTGCGGCATCTAATGTCAGGCTATTAAGACATGTTTGGGCTTGAGGTGTACCTGTCATGGCGAGAGTATAGGCAGCAAAAGTTTGTGCATTATCGTGGTAAGTACGAATTTTGTTACACCAAGCTGTGCTGACTTGAGGATACTTTTGTAAGACTTGGCTGGCCCAAGCAATAGTGGTATGGCGCGTGAGATTGGCTTTGACTATGCCGTCCAGTAAGTTAACCGCGCGTGTATCAGAAGGGTTTTTGTAGAAGACGGCAACTTCTTTGCCCAGCTTCTCGGTTGGAAGCTTTTCTGTCGAGGTAGTGGTAGGTTCAGCCGCGGAATGCAAGCTGATAAATAGGACAAGTGTCCCGATAAGAAGTTTTTTCATGGCTGTTCTTTCAAGTGAGATATTTTCAAATTGTCTTGTGTAGAGATAGTTGGTTAAAAATAAGATTTAGTCATTATAAAGCCAGTTTTCGAGTTTTGGGCGATCGGTAATGTGTAGCAGGGCAGTATTGGCTTCTGCTGCTTGAACTGTGATGCTGGTTTCGCGCAACAGGCCTTGGCGGAAGAAATGGATGGTGGTGCGCGTGCCGATAGGCAGTTTTCCCCACTGCGCTGCAAGGTCGTTGCAGGCATATCCGCCTAAGGCGATGATTTTGTCTTGCGGGCAGAGTCCGGCATTTTCTGCGCTGCCACCATTAAATACATGAGTCAGGATAGCATGGTCGCTGTTTTGTTTGAAACGTGCGCCCAAATCATTGGCGGGGGCAACCAATTGGGGTTCGCTGGCAAATGCTCCGCCATGCTGGCGTGGCAGGGGGATGAAGTCGAGTTTGACACTTACGCTTTGCAGGCATTCTGCGAGCGGAAGGTCTTCGGTGCTGTATAAGGCCGTCTGAAAGAAGGTTGCTAAATCTAAACCGGTTATTTCTTGGCAACGGGTTTGCCAGTGTTTTTCGGGTATGCCTTGATGGGTGTCGCACCAGTCGCGATAGTGTTGCTGCATCACGCTGTCGAGGGTGTATTTGCCTTGGCTTTTTTCACGGATGATGAGGTCGAGACAAAGTGCGACCAGTGCGCCTTTTTGATAGTAGCTGACGATGGCGTTGGGGCTGTTTTCGTCTTGTTTGTAGAACTTGTCCCATGCGCTGAAACTGGATTGGGCAAGTGTTTGTTTCAGACGGCCTTGTGTCTGCTGTACGCGTGTGATGCCTTGTGCAAGCAGGGTAAGGTAGGCTTCGGGGCTGATGGTTTTGCTTCGGGCAAGAAAGAGGTCATCGTAGTAGGAGGTAATGCCTTCAAATGCCCAAAGTTGCTCGGTGTAGTTTTCTTGGTCGAGATTGTAAGGTGCGAAGACGGCCGGTTTGATGGATTTGACGTTCCATGCGTGGAAGTATTCGTGGGAGAAGAGGCTGAGCAGTTCGGTATAGGCTTTGTCGGCTTCGCTCATATCGTAAGAAGGCAGACTGTGGCGGTCGGCGAGTAGGGCGGTGCTGCTGATGTGCTCCAGTCCGCCGTAGAGGTTGTCGCCCAGATGTAGTAGGAAAAGGTATTCGGTAAACGGGGCAGGGGAGGGGAACATCGCCAACTCGGTTTCGCAGATTTTTTGAATATCGGCGAGGAAGCGGGCGCGGTCGAAATCGAGGTAGATACCGCTTAATGCAATACGGTGGGGAATGCCTTGTGCTGCAAAGTCGAGGAATTCGATGATGCCTGTTTCAACGGGGTGATCAATAAGCTCGGCATATGAGGCCGTCTGAAAAATGGTCGCCGAAATTTGGGGTAGTGTTGTGGCTATCTGCCATGTGTGTGGCAGGGCAGGAAATTCGACTTGGTGTGGTTGTTCCTCTTGTCCGTGTACTTTTAAGAAGAGGCATGCGCCGTCGAAAAAGCCGCGCTCTGTACTGAGGAACGAGCCGCGTACAGACAAGTCGAATGCGTAGACGGTGTAGTAAATTTCCCACGCTCCACTGAGGGCCGGGGTTTGCCAATGGTTTTTGCTGGTTTGTGTTAGCGGCTGGGCTTTGTCGTCGCAGCGTGCGCTGATGTGTGTGATGTGGCGGGCAAAGTCACGGATGAGGTAGCTGCCGGGAACCCAGTTTGGTAGGCTGATTTCTGTTTCATAATCATTGGGTTGGGTGAACGATAAGGTGATGTGCCATTCATGAGACAGAAAGTTGGGGGTAATTTTGTAATTAATCATAGCTATCGTATAGTTTGCTAAAGTTTATTAAGAATAAGTGTTTTAAAAGGTTGGGTTTAATCTATATCAATAAATCTGTACGAAAAAGGAGGCTTGAAAAAATGCCGTGCCCTATTTATTGAATATGTTTAAATAAATTATTGATTATAAAAGAAATGAGATGATGTCTCACTAAAGGTTTTATGCAATATGGAATGTAATTTTGCTTGGCATGTTGTGGTGTCTATGTTAAATTTAGAAAAATTTGAGCCTTAGCCGTATTGCGCTTTTCATAAACGTAAGGGTTGGGGTGAGATAAAAATTTTTTATACCCATAATTTATGGAGACTTCCATGGACACACAAACTTATAACTACAAAGTGGTGCGCCAGTTCGCCATCATGACTGTAGTTTGGGGTATTGTGGGCATGTTGGTCGGTGTAATTGTAGCCGCCCAATTATTTGCTCCATCCCTTGATTTATCTGAAATTGGACCTTGGTTCCACTTTGGTCGCCTGCGTCCGCTGCATACCAATGCGGTTATTTTTGCATTCGGTGGTTGCGGTCTGATTGGTACATCATACTACGTTGTTCAACGTACATGTAATACCCGTCTGTTTGGCGGTTGGTTGCCTGCATTTACCTTCTGGGGTTGGCAGGCCGTCATCGTGGCTGCGGCTATCAGCTTGCCTATGGGTTACACCCAAGGTAAAGAATACGCCGAGTTGGAATGGCCTATCGACATTTTGATTACGCTGGTGTGGGTTGCCTACGCTATCGTATTCTTCGGTACAATTGCCAAACGTAAAATCAAACATATTTACGTTGCCAACTGGTTCTACGGCGGCTTTATCTTGGCTGTTGCGCTGTTGCACATCGTCAATAATATCAGCATCCCTGCCGGTTTGATGAAATCTTACCCAGTTTACTCTGGTGCGATTGATGCGATGGTTCAATGGTGGTACGGCCACAATGCAGTAGGCTTTTTCCTGACAGCCGGCTTCTTGGGTATGATGTATTACTTCGTACCAAAACAAGCAGGCCGTCCTATTTACTCTTACCGCTTGTCCGTTGTTCACTTTTGGGCTTTGATTTTCACTTATATGTGGGCAGGTTCTCACCACTTGCACTACACCGCATTGCCTGACTGGACTCAATCTTTGGGTATGGTATTGTCTTTGATCCTGTTCGCACCTTCTTGGGGCGGTATGATCAACGGTATTATGACTCTGTCTGGTGCATGGGACAAACTGCGTACTGACCCGATTTTGAAATTCTTGATCGTATCTCTGTCCTTCTACGGTATGTCTACCTTCGAAGGTCCGATGATGTCTATCAAAACTGTTAACGCTCTGAGCCACTACACTGACTGGACTGTTGCACACGTTCACGCCGGTGCATTGGGTTGGGTAGGCTTCGTAACCATCGGTTCCGTTTACTATATGATCCCACGCCTCTTCGGTAAAAACGAAATGTACAGCACCAAATTGGTTGAAGCGCATTTCTGGATTGCAACCATCGGTGTGGTTCTGTATATCGCCGCGATGTGGATTGCCGGTGTGATGCAAGGCCTGATGTGGGGTTCTCTGAATGCTGACGGTACTTTGACTTATTCGTTTGTAGAGTCAGTTAAACGTACCATGCCTTACTACATGATTCGTTTCACCGGCGGCCTGCTGTACCTGAGCGGTATGTGTATCATGGCATACAACGTTTACCGTACAGCCATCAGTGGCAAAGCGGTTGATGCCGAGATTCCCGCGGTGTCTCAAACCCAGCACCACTAAAAACATAAGAAAAGGCTACCAAAATGAAATTACAACAATTAGCTGAAGAAAAAGTCGGCGTCCTGATTGTATTTACCCTGCTTGTAGTCAGCGTAGGTCTGTTGATTGAAGCCGTGCCGCTGTTCTTCTCCAAGGCTGTAACCCAACCTATTGAAGGTGTGAAACCTTATAACGCTTTGCAAGTGGCCGGTCGTGATATTTACGTACGCGAAGGCTGCTATAACTGCCACTCTCAAATGATTCGTCCGTTCCGTGCAGAAACCGAACGTTACGGCCACTACTCCGTTGCCGGTGAGTCTGTTTATGACCATCCGTTCCAATGGGGTTCCAAACGTACCGGTCCGGACTTGGCTCGTGTAGGCGGCCGCTATTCCGACGAATGGCACCGCATCCACTTGCTGAATCCGCGCGACGTTGTGCCAGAGTCCAATATGCCTGCTTTCCCATGGCTTGCCCGCAACAAAGTCGATGCCGAAGCAACAGTGGCACATATGAAAGCCCTGCGTAAAGTCGGTACGCCTTACAGCGATGAAGAAATTGAAAAAGCTCCTGAAGCTTTGGCAAACAAATCAGAGCTGGATGCGGTGATCGCATACCTGCAAGGCTTAGGCTTGGCATTGAAAAACGTAAGGTAACATCATGGACGTGAACTGGGCTCGCTCGCTCTTTACTGTTTGGGTTTTTATCAGTTTCATCTTAGTGCTTTATATTGTTTTTAATCGACGTAATAAAAAGAACTACGATGATGCTGCCAACAGTATTTTTGACAATGATGATAAAGGGTCGTCTGAAAAAGACGGGCGATAACAGTTTAGTCCGTGATCACGGAGCAAAAGAATGAACACAACATCCCAATTTACCAGCAATTTCTGGAATATATACATTGCAGTTATTGTCATGCTCAGCTTTATCGGCTTGGCATGGCTGCTGCTTTCCCAAAACGTTGTGAAGCGTCCTAAAAAGGGCGAAGAAGTCAAAACGACAGGTCATGAATGGGACGGTATTGAAGAATACAACAACCCGCTGCCGCGTTGGTGGTTTTGGCTGTATGTCTGCACTTGGACCTTCGGTATCGGCTATCTGGTCATGTATCCGGGTGTCGGTGACTTTAAAGGTATCTGGGGCTGGACTAGCCACGGTCAGTATGAAGAAGAGGTTGCCAAAGCCGAACAGAAATACAGCCAAGTGTATGCTAAGTTTGCCAAAATGCCGATTGATCAAGTGGCTAAAAATCCTGAAGCACAAGCTATCGGTCAAAACCTTTTCAATACCTACTGTATCCAATGTCACGGTTCAGATGCCAAAGGCTCTAAAGGCTTTCCAAATCTGACTGACGACGACTGGTTGTGGGGTGGTGAACCTGAAAAAATTCAGGAAACTATTGAAAAAGGCCGTACTGCCGCCATGCCTGCATGGGGTCCTGCTTTGGGTGAAGAAGGCGTGAAAAACGTAACACAGTATGTTATGTCTCTTTCTAAACCTAAAGGTCAATACGACGAAGAACGTGCAGAACGCGGTAAAGCCCTGTTTAGCGGCCCACCTGCCAACTGTTTCACTTGTCACGGCGACAAAGGTCAAGGTATCCAAGGTCTTGGTCCGAACCTGACTGACGATGTATGGTTGTGGGGCGGTACTCAAAAAGCGATTACCGAAACCATTACCAACGGCCGCAGCAGCCAAATGCCTGCTTGGGGTCACTTCCTCGACAAAGACAAGCTGCACATCATGACTGCTTACGTTTGGGGTATGTCTAACAAAGACGGTAAAAAAGCTCCTGCTAAAAAAGCTGAGCCTGCTCAAGCTGCTCCAGCAGCCGAAGCATCAGCCCCTGCAGCTGACAGCGCAGCATCTGCCGCTCCTGCTTCAGATGCTAAAGCTGCTCCGGCTGCTGAAGCCAAACCTGCTGAAAAAGCAGAAGCGGCTCCGGTTAAGGTAGATGGCAAAGCTGTTTTTGAAGCCAACTGTAAAACATGTCATGGCGGTATGATTCCAGGCGCTCCTGTCGTAGGTAAAAAAGAAGACTGGGCTCCTCGAATTAAGCAAGGTAAAGACACTTTGCACAAACATGCTATTGAAGGCTTTAATTCTATGCCGGCTAAAGGCGGTAATGGCAGCCTGAGTGATGATGAAGTTAAAGCAGCTGTAGACTTTATGGCAAACGAGTCTGGCGCGAAATTCTAATTTTGAGTCAGATTGAAAAAAAGCGTACCTAGAAAGGTACGCTTTTTTATATTTGATAAAACCGTATGGAAAAAACATACAAAAGGCCGTCTGAAACATTCAGACGGCCTTTTGTTTTAAACCTAGATTATTCAATTTAAAGTAGATGTACTACGGTTCAGGAACTACTCACTGAAAGATTATTCGACGCTGTCGAGTAGTTTTGGGTGATTGTTCCCAATTTCGTATTACTTTCAATTTGCGGTTAAAAAAGGTGTCATGATCTTCTATACGCATCATCATGCGCATAGAATCTATACCGTTGTCGGCAAATCTTAGATCAGGCTGGCCGACAAAATTGTTATTAATGAAGCTTTCTGTATTGGTACTAGCGCACTTTGATGTCGATATTTAAAACTTTATATTCAACTTGATGGTCGACAACCCACTCCAATTATTGTCAACCAATGTTCCAACATACCAATAGAAAAATGAAAAAGGCCGTCTGAAAATCTGGTTTCAGACGGCCTTTTGCTGTAAAGGGGTAGATTTAAGAGAAACCCAAGCGTTTATCGGGTCGGGTAAATACAAAAATAAACAGAGCAGTTAACGCGCCCAAAGTATCGGCAAGCATGTCTTTTTGCGCGTCCCAAATATCGCCTTGAGAACCCAAGAATTCCAGTCCGGCCTCTCCACCATCGATGACGGCATATTGCCATTCGATGATTTCATAGGCGGCGGCCACACTCATAATGAAGAACAGGGAGAAAAATAAGGCCAACGGCAAATTGCACAGCTTGCGGCGCAGCAGCCATTCAGCCATCGGGTAGGCATAAAAGCCGATGATGTAATGGGCAATACGGTCGTAATGATTGCGGTTTTCGCCCAAAATTGGCTTGACAAAGCGGTTGATGGATTCAAACGGTACATCGGCAAAAGTGTAGTATGCACCGATGGAATGCATGATCAGCCAAAAACTCATGAATAAGTAGGCCAGGTTGCTGAAGCGGAAAATGCGGTAGGTGGCAACCAAAAGGAAGAATACGGATGCTACGGGAACGATTTCGGCGTACCAGACTGCGCGGTCATGGGGATTGATGCCTGACCAAACAATGAGGGCGAAGATAATCGTCGCAAGAAAAATGGGAAAGATTGGAGAGGGTTTGTTCATGTTGTGTGTATGTAGTAATAATGGTTGCGTATTGTATAACGAATCGGCAGGGCTGGTAGTTTTAGACATTCAAGGCCGTCTGAAAAACAGCTTTCAGACGGCCTGAAGTTTAGCCGTTCCAGAAATAACGGGTGATGTGGAAAAACACGGGTGCGGCAAAACAAATCGAATCTACGCGGTCAAGCATACCGCCGTGGCCGCGTATCATATTGCCCCAGTCTTTGACACCGTAATCGCGTTTGATGGCAGACATAACCAGGCCGCCAAAGAAGCCCATCAGGCAGACGATAAAGCCGATAACGGCCGCTTGTCCGTGGGAGAACGGCGTAATCGGCGCCATCAACGCGGCAATGGCTGTGGCCGACAAAATACCGCCGACAGTGCCGGAAATGGTTTTGGACGGGGAAAGCGAGGGCATGATTTTTGCACCGCCAATCAGTTTGCCCCAAACGTATTGCAATACATCCGATACTTGCACCACGCCAATCAGGAAGATCAGCAATAGGATATTGTTGCTATTTTCGAAGCCGTTTAGGTCTAGAAACATCAGTGCCGGAACATGGGACAGACAGAAGATGCAAATCATCGCCATCCATTGCGTTTTGGCGGCGCGTTCCAAAAAGTGCGCGGTTTGGCCGCTGAGGCTGGCAATAATCGGCAGTATCAAAAAGCCGTAAACCGGAATAAAAATGCTGAACATGCCGTACCAGCCGTCATAGACGAAATAGTATTGCACCGGCAGCAGCAGGTAAAAGCAGACAACCATGCTGTAATAGTCGCTGCGGCGGCGATAGACGAGGGTCATAAATTCGCGTAGTGCGGCAAATGAAATCAGGAAAAACAGTACAACTGTCCCGATTTTTCCGAACCAAAACGCGCCCAGCAACACCAGCGTCATCAGCCACCATGCGTAAATGCGGGCGTTAAGGTTGGCGATGGTGGCATTATCTGCGCCGTTTTTACGCTTGAGCCATTGTCCGATGATGCTGGCAAAACACAATACGGCAAATACGCCGACAAAAATATAGCTGGCTTGCGGAGTCAGATGAGCGGCGGCCTGTTCGACAATGATTTGTTGGGAAGTCGTAGAAAGGCTCATGCTTGTCCTCCTTTGTTTTGATGAACTTCAGATTCATTTTGGCGAAGTTCGCTGCGGTCGTTTTCAGACGGCCTGAGTGCCAGCAACGCTTCACGGATGCGTGTCAAAAAGCTGTCTTTGTCTTCGTTTTCCTGCAAAGTAAGCGGCTGTCCGATATGAACTTCACACAAAAGCGGGATAGGCAGGATTTTGCCTTTGGGCAGTACGCGGTTGATGTTGTCTATCCAAATTGGCACAAATTCGGTATTGGGTTTGCTTTTTGCCAGATGATAAATGCCGGACTTGAACGGCAGCAGGATAGTGTTGTCGTCAGTGTTACGCGTACCTTCAGGGAAAATAATCAGGGAATCGCCTGCGTTCAGTGCGTCTTTCATCTGCTCGGTAATCGCTTGCGGATTATCGCTATGGCGCGGAATCAGCAAGGCGTTGAAAACGTTTTGAATGATGAAGCGTTTGAGTTTGCTTGTCAGCCAGTAATCCGAACCGGCGACTGGGCGCGTGGACAAGCGCCAGCGGCGGGGCAGGGAAATCCACACCAGCACAAAATCACCATGACTGCCGTGATTAGCGTAATAGACCTTTTGGTGCTGATTGAATGTCAGCTCGCGCGGGCTTTTGGGGCGTACGCCCGTAAGAAAAGAGACCGATAGACACAAGGCTTGGTCGGTCAGCCAGGCAAGTTGTTTTTTGAGGAAGTTTTTCATTGTTTCTGCCTTTGGGAGTGAGATACCGCTAAGGATTCGGTTTGGGTAAATCAGCAAAAATAATCAAATGCTTTGGATAAGCAAAATTAAAAATTGTGCGGCAGTCAGGTATAAGCTTTTGCGCCATAAGGAAAGTGCGCCGTTTATCCGTTGGGTCAACGTACGGCTGCCTGAAATTTGATGTAAACCGTTTTGTTGTAAGGATTGGTCGAAGTCTTCAGGAGAGTAGCGGTTGTCGGCAAAGTCTTGGAACACGCGGTGGTCGAAGTGAATGCGGATATGGCAGTACAGCAAAACCGCAGCCAAAACAAGTTGCACCGCAAACCATGCGCCGCCATATTTTGCCGACAAGGCGAGCAGCAAGGCGTTGCAGGCGGCAACATAATGTGTGGTAGAGAGCAGGTGGGCAGTAATACAGCTGTCGGTTGCGTTGTTCATCATTATCCTTGTTTTAAACGGTTGGCCGCAGCTTCGACTGCTTTGGCAGTAGCCGGCGATAATACTATTTGCGGCCGAGCCTGTTTGAGTTCAGCCTTCGCTTGCGTCAAGTCTTTGCAGCCACCATAGGCCAGCAGCCACGTCAGTACCACTGCGGCACTTCTTCCATAACCCAAAGCGCAACATACCAGCACTTTGCCGTGTTTTTGGCGTAAGGTTTCCAATATCAAGGCCGTCTGAACCAAATCGTTTTCAGACGGCGTTACCATATCCAGTAAAGGCAGGGCGCGATATGCTCCTTGATAGCTACGGCAGGGATATTCGGCGCATACATCCAATACGGCAGGCAGATGGTTTGAAATCCCCAAAACGCTGCCAATCCATACATCATTGCGGACTTGTGCCGTTTTCGCTTTACCGCGTAACCAATACGCCATGTTTAGCCGTACGCCCACCAGATAAGGCAACAGCAAAACCGTCGCTGCCGTCGATAATTTACCGTTAGCCTGTTTTTGGAATACGTTTGCATTTCCAGTCAAATAGGCAAAGGCCACCATCAGCAAAGACACGCTAATCCATATCAACCACAGCCACGCGCCACCCAGCAGCGCAGGTAAAGCCATTAAACACGCGCCAAGCAAATACAGCAGCGCAATCTTTCTTGAGCGTACATCACTTGAGTCCAGTCTTAACGGCGAAGTCATCTGACGCGGGAAAGCCCACAACACCAGCCAGCCAAGCAATGCTCCGGTCGGCATGTCAATAAAATGATGTTGATAAGTCGTCAGTACCGACAAGGCAATCAGGCTTTGCCATAAGAAAAGTGGCAGGCGGATTTTGGGAAAGCGCGTCCAATAAAATGCACCCACGATAATTGCCAATGCGATATGCAAAGATGGCGCTTGGTTGTACGGCAAATCAAATGCAGCCAATGAATCAAACAGCCAGCCTGACAGCCCATCGGCAGGCGGTTTGGGCCCCCCGAAACGCAGTGGAAACAGCACAAAGCAAACAGTCGCAATCAGTTGGGCGGCTACAAGGTGCGCTACATATCGGTTTTGTTCATGTGTATCACGACAAAGAAAAAATGCCGTGGCATACATCAGGTTCAGCGACCAATAAGGCACAATCGTCCATGCCCAAAACGGAATATTGCTCTCCCATGAAAAAGCGATTTCAGGCACATAGTCCAGCGATGCCGCATAATGATTGGAGAGGCCGTAGCTGGTGTAAAACAGGATACCGACTAAGATCAGCTTGAGCAGGGAGGTTTTGAGAGAGGGTTTCATGGACTTATTTTGAACATCTCAATTCATCGCCGTATTGATCGGAGCGAAGGCAGGATAAAGCGTTTTCTTTTGGATGGTAGCGGAATTCCTGCCACGGACCATCTGTTGAAACGGCTCGCCAGTGATGCTGTGAAGATTGGTATTGTTTCAACGTGCCGTGTGCTCCTTTGATACAAAAATTCTGTACCTTGCCTGCTGCCAATATTCCGCGTTGTCTATTGATCGGTGTTGTAAATAAGGCAATAAGCTTAGACACATCAGCATTTGGGGAAAATTTCATTTTGACGTAGCCGTATCCTTCATTGGACTCGATGGTCAAAGCAGATAAGGGTTGTCCGAAAGCAACAGAATTTTTCAATTCGATAGTTAATACTTCACTTCCTGATGCCGTCTGCTTGTTATGGCTACGGAGAACGGATGTACGGTATTTCGTAGGTAGTCTGTCTATTTCAGACTTTTCATAAGGCAGGGCTTCTAAATCAAAAGCACAATCTCGTTTCATAGATTGCAATAACGGTGTCCAGTCAACCGCAGCAGCATGGCAGATAGCTGAAAATGTGGAAACAAGCAGTAATGTAAGTAACTTTAGCATTATGGGATTTCAACTTATTGAAATTTGAGCAAGCGCTCCCGAAAATTTCTTTGTATATTGGTATATCGTAGATTTTTTCGGAATAGGTAAGATATATGTTCTACTTTAAAAGTGATGTAATGATGGCTCTGGATAGTCTATTCCAAAAATCACTTTTTTTATTTTGTGGAGTAATACCAAATAAAACTCATATTTGGCAGTTATTTCAATAGAAATAACTACACTACTTCTGAAGTCATAGGTATTGACAAAACATAACCACTTCATCATGAAAAACGACGAATCTGTTTACACCAATCTTTCATTCAAAGCGAACGATTTAAGCATCATTGAGGCCGTCTGAAAACCGGAACAAGGTTCAGACGGCCTTCTTTTTGCTATTATCTTTATTATTTCTTCACTGCCAAGCTCACGGTGAAAATACCGTCTTCGTCTATCCATTGATGGATTTTTTCAAAACCGGCTTTTTCAACCAGCTGATCCATTTCCTGCTGACTGCGGCGGCGCATTACCCAGTTTGGGCTGCCTGCTTTGTGGCTGGTTAGGGCGCGGGCAATCATTTCCAGTTGCGGATGCCACGGCTGGCCGGTGTAGATCAGGTAGCCGCCGGTTTCAATGACTTCGCCGAAACCGTAGAGTGAGTTCAAAATCAAATCATTGTCGGCAAACAATTCGTGCAGGCCGGAGACGATGCCCAGCGTTGGACGCGGCTGTAAATCGTGATAATTGGCGCGGTCGTAGGCATTGACCTCATTGAAGGTTACCGTCTCTTGCAAGCCACGCTCGGCAATCAGCTTGCGGCCGGCTTCGACATTAATCGGACTGTAATCGCGCAAGCGTACGGAATCAGGCAATGTGTCGGCAGTTAGGGCATCCAATACATAGCGGCCATGACCGGACGCGATATCCAAAACGTGTACCGGTTTGCCTGCTTCACGCAGTTTGGCTGAGGCCGTCTGAATGGCTTTGCCGATATTGACTTTGCGTTGGCGAATGCCGCGCCAGCCGATGGCGTTGAGATAGTATTTGTCCACCCATACACCGAAAGCATTGCTGCCTTGCGGTTGATTGCGGTAGACGTAATCCAGCGTGCTACCCGAATCAAAACCTGTTTCTTGACCGATTCTCAAACCTTCACTCCAGCGCGAACCCAGTTTGAGCGAGGCGCGATATGTTGCCCAAAATGCGCCGCGAGGCGTACAAACAGGCAAAGGTGTAGCCAGTTCGTCAGCTTCGCGACGGCTGTCTCCAAATAAGTGCGCTTGAGTCAGATCGACTTGTTGCAAAGGCTGATTGAAACGCTCGCGGATAAAACGGCGCATTTCAACAAACGCGATTTCACGGTTTTGCTCGCCTAAAGTATCGTGGTAGAAACCGGGCAGGATATGGCGTTCTTTAATATGGCTGCCCAAACGGTTGTAGAAATCGTGTTGCGGTTTGTGATGAACAACCCAATCGCTGCCTGAAATCAACAGTTGTACAGGCGTAGTAATGGCTTGCGCATCGGCAACGACGCGTTCGGCCGCTTCATATAAACCCAGCAGGATGCGCACAGAAATAGCGCGGGCAATAAGCGGATCATTGTCGTAGCTTTTTTGACGCTCGACATTGTGGGTCAGATAGTGGGCTTTGACGTAGCTGTTGACAAAGAAATTGCCACGCCATTTTTGCATCATTTTCAAACCGGTACGGGCAAACGGAACATAGAGTTTGACTTTGAATGCAGGCGAAGCCAATACGGCGCAACGGATTTTCGGTGCGTAATCGTGCAACCAAGTAGAAACCAATACCGCACCGACACTTTGCGCAATCACGCATATGTTTTCAGGTTTGATGCCGTATTCGTTTTGAATGTGTCGGATAAAATCATCTACGTCTGCAACCGAAGTGCCGATACTCGGACTATCGCCGCGTTCACCGGGGCTGTAACCATGACCACGCGCATCCCAAGCAAAATAGGCAAAATCATCAAAACCTAGCTCATCCGCCACAAACATCATCCGGCCTGAGTGCTCATGCCCGCGATGGAACAGCACAATGGCTTTGTCGGAAGAACCATCGGCAGCAGGGCGATAGCGGTAGAAAAGCGAAGTACCGTCTTGGGTAGAAAAGTATTTTTGCTGTTCGGACATGAGAAACTCCTAATAGTCATGTTTTTTGAACAGTATCATGACATATCGGACGAATGCAATGATGGAGAGAAATGGTAAAAGATGGTTTCAAATTTCACTTAAAACTGATGACAGTGATTGTTAAAAGGTTGGATAGAGGGTGTTTGGATAATCTTACAAACTACTACCGACATATCATCATAAACTCTTTGTTTCGCAATTAATTTACGAAACACAGTCAGACGGGACTTATCGTTATCATATTGTTGCCAAATTTTTTCTCTTATTGCTTCTGAAAGAGCATCACTTAGGCCGTCTGAACAAAGCAGCAGGCTTTCTCCTGCTTTAAGCGTAAGTTCGATATGGCACATTTTGTCTTGGAATTCGGAATAATCTGCTACTAGATAAGAAGAAACGCCGCCATATATGGTGGCGAACCCTTCTTCTTTATTTATCCGACAAACCATCCAGCAATTCGGAGAGTATCGAGTGATCTTGGGTCAGTTGCTTCCATGTTCCTTGTGTATCAATCAAATAGGCGCGGCTGTCGCCTACGCTGATGATTTTGGTTTGGCCGGTGGTTTGGTCGATTTCTGCGGCAACAAAAGTGGTTGATGAACCAAAATAATCCTCTGCCAACTCTTGAGATAAAGCGGCTTGTACATGATTGATGGTTTGACGGCTGAGTTTGGCTGTACGGCTTAATAGGTGCATGGCTGATTTGCTGGCTTTTTCGGGATGATTGCTATTGGAAATGCCGTCGGCTATCCCGATGATAAAGCGTGGACGGGTTTCAAGGCGTGTTTCAGCGGTTTTGAGTTTATATTGAAACACTTGTTCGCCGTTAAAAAGGGCATCTTGGTTGTGTTGTTGGTTGCTGCCGATTTGTTGGCAAAAGGTGATTTCGCAAAATTTGTTCATGATTTGTCCATTTGTTGGGTGAATATTCGCTGCAGGCTTTTCATCGTTTCTAACCCTCCGGATTTACACTTGTGTAATATGTTTGAAATTTAATGATTAAGGATCAAGGCCGTCTGAACAGTTTTCAGACGGCCTTTACTGTGTTTAACCAAGCACTAATTAACTGCTAATTTTGTCATGTTTTAATACATCCATCGAAACCCGAATACACATTTTAAAAGGAAATCAAACATGAAAAAATTCTTATTGACCACCATCGTTGCTTTGTCTGCTGCTACTGCCGGTGCCAGCGATTATATCGAACACAAAATTTACAGCGACAAAAACTTCGAGCAAAACCGTGCTAAAGCCGTAAAAATGTTGGAACAACGCGGCTATCAAGTTCACGATGTTGATGCCGATAGCCGTCGAGGTCAGCCTGTGTTGGAGGTTGAGGCTTTTAAAAATGGCCGTGAGTACGACATTGTTTTGTCGTATCCTGATTTGCAAATTATCAAAGAACGCATCGATTATTAATATTTCGATATAAAGTAGATTGTCGCAGGGCTTTTGGTCCTGCGACAGTTTGCTATTTAGGCATTTAAAGAATGTAAACAGCATGTAAATTACCTGAAATAAATGAACTAAATATGTTTTTTATTTTCCATGTAGTTCAAAGTGTTTGATGTTGGGAGTCATAATATGAGTTTGAATGATTGGAAGGAAGATGGTCAGCCGAAGCAGATAGGCGACCAAGAACAACCTTTAAACGACGGCGCAGCTGCCGAATCCCAACAGGATGGTGATTTTTGGGATCACAATCAAAACAGTGTTGTTGAAAACGAAGTTGAGGTTTTGGCTGACGCGGTAGAAATTCAGGAAGCGGTAGAAGGTCAGGGAGTAGTTGAACATCCTGAAATGCCGTCTGAAAAAAACGAGAAGAAGGCCAAACGTAAAAAAGATAAGGCGAAGAAGAAAAAAAATAAAGCCGAGGATTTGAATGCGTCTGATCTGTTGGGTACGAATAAGGGCGTGGAAACCATGTTCCGTAACGCCGTACGCTCGGAGATGGAATTGTTGGCGCTAGCGGCAACCAAAGCGAACATTATGATTTCGCTGAATGGTTTTATTGTTTCTGCGCTGATGATTTCGGGCGCGTTTATTTTTTCATCGTCGCCCGAATTTTTGATTCCGGCCAGTACGTTTATGATTACTGCCGCCGCGTCTATCGTGTTTGCATTGCTTTCTGCTTCGCCGGAACGTATCGGCAAAATGCAGGCAGCGCGTACATGGTTTAAGGATTTTATCCGCGGCCGTTCGAAACTGCGGGATTTGAAAACCCGCCTCAGCAGTACCGAAACACGCTTTTTTGGCGGCAGCCAACCCAATATTTTGATTTATGAAGACCGTGTGAAACTGCAAAAAGATCAATATTGGGAGATGATGCAGGAAATTATGGGCGACCGTAAACAAATCTATGAAAAGATGAGCGACCATCTTTACTGGCTCGGTTTGTTGGCGGATAAGCAGTTCAAATACATTAATTTATCTTATGCGGTATTCCGCTGGGGTTTGCTGGCTTCGCTGGCGGCATTTATCGGTGTGAAAACACTGCCGTCATTGCTGATGCCTCCGGCCAACAATGCGGCAGAGCTGCGTTCGCTGGGTATTAATATGTTTAACGGAGTATTTGAGCCTTCTGCCGTACAACAGCTCCCGGATGGTAAGTTGCTGATCGCGGAAGACGAACCCAACCATGCGTTCAGTATCATCAGCATTGATAAAACCGGCAGGTTTGTGGAAGACGAGGCATTGGATACACGCGTGATTACCGGTTTCAAACGTCGTCTCAGCGATTTGGAGGCTTTGGCTCGCGACGATGAAGGCTTTATCTACGCACTGACTTCACACTCGCGCACCCGTAAAGGCAACCGCTCGCCTGACCGCGAACATCTGATGCGCTTTAAAATCCAAGACGGCAATGTGTTGGGGCTGACCAGCTACGACAATCTGACGCAGGTTTTGGAAACCGATCACAAGCTGCATGATTTGATTCGTGAGCGAACCAAGGCAGAGGTTTCTTTTGAAGAAATCAATATTGAGGGCATGGCGTTTGATCCGGTGAAAAAACGTCTTGTTTTGGGATTCCGTGATCCTGAGTTCAACAACATGGCTTTAGTTGCGTTTATCAGCAATTCGAAAGATGTGTTTGAGCGCAATGCCAAGCCTGAGTTTGATGAAGTGGCCGTGATTGATATTGATGGCGGCGGTATCCGTTCCCTCAACTATGATCCTGTGTTGAAAACCTACGTGATTGCCAATGAAGTGAAGGATGAGAATGGACAAAAATTCTCACAACTGTGGACTTGGAGCGGTAATCCGACCGATGAACCGCAAAAAATCTCTCTGCCTAACCTGCAACACATCACCAACGTTGAAGCCGTCGATTCGATTACTGTTAATGGCAAGCCGCAGATGATTCTGATGGGTGACGAAGGTAATGCTTCGCAGAAAATTACTGCCAAGTATATGTTGGTAGATTACAGTCAGCTGGGTAAACAGTAAGTTATCTTGGCTACTGGATAAAAGGCCATCTGAAACCATAAACTTTATGGTTTCAGACGGCCTTTTTTGTTTTCAGTAAAACAGGTTGATGGGTTGAAACGGTGATTAACCCAGGAACGCGGACAGGTTTCAGACGGCCTTCAAGCCATTGATGACACGTTTGTAGCAGGTATAAAACAATGCCGCGCAGGCCAGCCACATAAGGATATAGAAAAGCGAATGGAAGCTGCCGGCGATTGCATACCATACGGCCAATGCGCCGATAAAGAATGCGCGATCGCTTTTGCCGAAGGGTCCGTCATAACGACGACCGTTGCCATGGACTTGTCCCAAAACGCCGCAAAACTCAGTCATTGCCGCCAGCCAAATAAACAGGGCGATTTGCACGCCGCCGAAGGGCGCGATGAAGGCAAAAGGTAGATACAAAGCAGCATCGGCGACAATATCGGTGATTTCATTCAAATAACCGCCTAATGCCGATTGCTGGCCGAACTCCCGTGCCAGCATGCCGTCCATTGCATTCAGTGCCATACGGACAAACAACCAGATCGGCAAAAGCCAGAATAATGTGGATACACCTGCAAACAGTGCTAAAAGCAAACCGATCAAAATGGAAACGGCGCAGGCAAACAGGGTGACCTGATTGGCAGTAATACCTTTTTGATACAGCCGCTTAACCATGGGGAGCAACAGGTTTTGAAATTTTGGTTTCAGGGCGTAGATGCTCATAATTATGCTATATAAAAGAAAATGAAGTGCCGTGATTATAGACGAAATCCGTTATAATCCGTCAATCTTCGAATCACGCGGTTCGCAAACCTCCCGCGTTAACAAAACTAGGAATTTACTATGGAAAAACAGCAGGTACTCGTTATTTTTTCGGGCGGGCAGGATTCAACAACCTGCTTGATTCAGGCAATTCAAACATATGGCCGTGAAAATGTGCAGGTCATCACTTTTCAATATGGACAACGCCACGCTATCGAATTGGAGCGAGCGCGTTGGATTGCCCAAGATTTGGGTGTGAAGCAGACCATACTCGATTTGAGCCTGATGCAACAGATTACACACAATGCCTTGATGGATGATACGGCATCCATTGAAACAGCTTCAGACGGCCTGCCCAATACATTTGTAGATGGACGCAATGCTTTGTTTTTGCTTTACGCCGCTATTTACGCCAAAGGGCAGGGAATACGCCATATCATTGCCGGCGTGTGCGAAACCGATTTTTCCGGTTATCCCGACTGCCGCGATGTGTTCGTCAAGTCGATGAATGTCACGCTGAATCTGGCCATGGATTACGCTTTTCAAATCCATACGCCCTTGATGTATTTAACCAAAGCGCAAACTTGGGCATTGGCGGATGAAATGGGTGTGTTGGATTACATTCGCGAGCACACGCATACCTGTTATAACGGCGTGGTCGGTGGTTGCCATGAATGCCCGAGCTGTATTTTGCGTGAGCGCGGTTTGTCGGAATATTTGGACAGTAAAAAGGCCGTCTGAATTAAGAGGGGCATCTATTTCCAATATCCAGTTGTACGAAAAGGCCGTCTGAAAAATTCATTTCAGACGGCCTTTGGCTATGTATTTTGTTCTGCTTAGAACAACAAATCTACCGGTTCGCTGCTTGCCGGAGCATCTTTCACTGGAGAAGAGGCTGGGGCAGTAGCCGGTTCGGAAGCGGCTTTAGGTGCAGAGGCAGGAGCATCGGCCGGAGTGGTTACCGGTTTGGCCGCAGGTTTTGCTGGTTTCACCGGAGTTGGGCGAACGCTTTGTTTCGGTTCGGATGCTGCCTTGTTTGTATCGTCGGTAGCATCGACTTCGATTTCAGTACCTTGAGGCAATACCACATCTTTAGCAGGAGCCGGTTTCGGCATGACTTTAGGTTTGCTGTAAGCATCTGTGCCGCTGGTCCATGCCAAAGATTTCAAGGGCGATTTGAGTTTTACGCCTTTGGCGCAGGTCAGACAGTTTGCTGCGCCGGTGCGTCCTTTCAGGATTGCATCCACACGAGCGGCAGGGATGGTTTTACCGTGCGCTTTTGCCCAGGCGGCAATGCTTTTTTTCAGGGCAGCCGTATCAA
The DNA here is from genome assembly GCF_001812735.1 of Neisseria sp. HMSC069H12. Taxonomy (NCBI): domain Bacteria; kingdom Pseudomonadati; phylum Pseudomonadota; class Betaproteobacteria; order Neisseriales; family Neisseriaceae; genus Neisseria; species Neisseria sp. HMSC069H12. The sequence goes on along the minus strand of NZ_KV810287.1, from coordinate 84,818 downwards.
GGTTTTTCTTGTCGTAAGGGTCACGATAGGCAGCCAGCCACAAGTTTTGGTTGGCATCTTCGTTCAGGCTTGCCATTTGGTAAATAACGGAGGCAGGAGAACCTGTTGCGATGGTTTTGGCGAATTCCAATGCATCAGGCGATTTCATGCGCACGCAACCATGGCTGCGGACGCCGGGTACGCTGGCAGGGGCATTGGTGCCGTGAATGCCAAGGCTTAATTTAGGGTCGCCAAGACGGACAAATACGGGGCCCAGCGGATTATTTGGACCAGCCGGTACGCTTTTTACGCCGTCATTGCGTTCTTTTTGAATGGATTTAGGGATATGCCAAACTGGGTTGTAGGCTTTTGCGCCGATTTTATGTTCGCCCAGATTGGTTTGGGTCATGGCTTTGCCGACGGCAACAGGATAAATTTTGCTCAGTTTGCCGTTGTCGTAGAGGAACAAACGCTGTTGCGTAATATTGATAACGACGTGTTGTCCGGAAGAGGCGGGGGAGACGTCTGGAATAAGCGTGTTTGCAGCAGCGGCTGAAGTTAAAAGGGCGGCTGTCAGGCCGAATAGTATTTTTTTCATGTCGTCTTTTTTTGTACGGTTTGAAATGAAAGTTTTTGGCGCATGATACCTGAAACTCTGTGTTTTTGTGAGAAAATATGCGCTTCGGTATTGGAAGACAGTTAAATGGTCGGGGAGCGGCTGAGTGACGGAAACGGTATGGGTGTGAAAGAACAGTATCAAGAAACGGAAGTTTTTTCTTTGGATTATGAGGGCAGGGGTGTTGCCAGAGTTGATGGGAAGGCCGTATTTATCGGCGGTGCGCTGCCTGGAGAGCGTGTAACGTTTGTCATACATAAAGAGAAAAAGCAGTTTGCAGAGGCTCAAGTTGAAAAGGTTTTGAAGGCCTCTTCCGAACGTGTTGATCCGGCATGTTGCTATTTTGATACATGTGGTGGCTGTTCACTTCAACATGTTTCTTTTGGAGCACAAGTTGCGTTAAAGCAACGTATTTTGGAAGAGCAGTTGGAGCGGATAGGTAAGGTCAAGCCGGAGATAATTTTACCTCCTTTGTATGGTTACTCCTGGTATTATCGCGATAGAGCACGTTTGAGTGTTTCGGTCGATAAAAAAGGCCGTCTGAAACTCGGTTTTCAGGCCAAAAAAAGCCATGATGTCGTCAATATCCGCCATTGCCATATTTTGCCTAAGCATGTGTCCGATAGATTGCCTGATGTCCGCAATTTGCTGCAAAAGCTGCATGATGACGGTGTAAAAGTAAAATTTGTTGAGTTTTATTGCGGAAAAAATGTGACGGTGCTCAACATTCGTTTCGTAAATCAGCCGTTTGGACAAATATCAAGCGAATTGCGTAATTGGTTTGATAAGATATTGTCAGGTGCTGAAAAGGCATGGCACATATGGCTGCAGGATCATGCCGAGTCCTTGCCGTTTTACCCTGAGAATGCGCCTGCCCTGAACTATACTTTTGCTCAATTTGATGTGGAAATGCCTTATAAGCCTGGTGATTTTACGCAAATTAATGCTCAGCTGAACGAAGTGATGGTGGCAAGGGCCGTCAGGCTTTTAAACCCTCAAAAAGGGGAGCGGATTGCCGATCTGTTTTGCGGTTTGGGCAATTTCAGTGTGCCGCTGGCAAAAAGTGGCGCATCGGTTGTCGGTATTGAAGGTGCCGATTATCTGGTAGATAGGGCAAGGGAAAATGCACGCCTGAATCGTTGTGCCGAGAATATGACGTTTTCTGTTGCAGACTTATTCGATACCGATGAAAAGACTGTTGAGTCGTGGGGACGATTTGACAAGATGTTGCTGGATCCGCCGAGAAACGGGGCTTATGCTGTTGTCAAATCGCTACACAAGCCGTTTTTGCCTCAGAAGATAGTGTATGTTTCGTGTAATCCATCAACATTTGCACGAGATGCCGGTGTCTTGGTTGATAAGGGCTATAAGTTTAAGGCGGCAGGAATCATGAATATGTTTGCGCAAACCTCGCATGTTGAATCCATCGGTGTGTTTGAGTTGTAAATTGGTATCAAGTCCTTTATGTGAGTAGGGTTTTTAATGTAAAAATGAGTGCATTCATGTTATCATCATTCGTTTGGGGAATTAATAACGTTGAAGTTGCGTGTAAAGCAACAGATGTTAATAAATGCAGTTTGCAGCACAAGACCGGGAGGTGTTCTTGAACTATCAACTTTTAACTATTTTTTTGCTGGTGCTTTTTTTGCTGGTGTTGGTTTTTGTTCGTCATAAACAAAGTAACAATTCAGACAAACAAAGCGCACATGCATCAAAAAGCGGCCGTACGTCTGCTGCTCATACAGCCTCCTCTGAGGATGGAAACGACTGGATTGAGAAAGTCAACCAGACAGTTTCCAATGCGGATAATCAAGACTGGGAATGGGGTGGAAGCGGCTCAAACGATGCAACAGCTTCTGTTTCCGCACAAGAAGTCGATCCGTTGACCGAATATCAGGTTTATAAACAGTTCGGCTATGAGAGCAAAGCAGCGGAGTCTTTGGCCGGTTATCTCAATACTTTGGAAGACGGTGCTCCGGAAAAGCTGGTTCATGAATTAATCGGTTTGAATCTGCGTGTCGGCAATATCGACATGCTGGCGGATACGCTTGAGCGTCATAGTGCCTCCCTTTCTGAAGACAGCATAGCCGAATACCTGAAAGCCGGTCTGGCTTTGGATTCTACTAACCTGCGCCTGCGTGTTTTTGCCGAGCATCATCTTGGTTGGAATATGCAGGAAGTGGACCGTCAAATTGGCGAACAAAGCGGTTTGGAAGTTGCTTCCGACGAGCATATTGCCTTTGAGAACGACTCGGTTGAGCGCATTGTCGTTCCAGGCATGGGCAAACGTGCGCCTATCGTATTAGGCAAGAAAGATTTTGGCGAAATCAGCCCTGAAGAGATGGGCGCGGTTATTGGTTTTGCCAAACCGGAGCGTAGTGCAAAAATCTTGAAAGACAAGATTAGCTACGAGACTGCTTTGCATCAATACAACAAAGCAATCCAAACTTCTGCGAAGCCCGCTGGTCTCATTATCGATGCCTTGCGTCTGGATTATCAGAATGAAGAAGTAGGGCAGTTTGCCAAGCATCTGTGGAAGCTTTACCACTCTTTGGGTCAATATGGCCGTCAAGTAAAAGAACGTATGCTTGGTTGGGGTTATAACCTTGGTTATCACGAAATTTTTGATGATTTGGAAAAAGGGCCGTCTGAACAGCAAATTAAAGAGATTGGCTTGAAACGCGGTTACATTCAGCCAAGTTCTTTGCAGATGAAAGCCAAATATCGTGAGTTGGTTCAAAAAGACTCTTCAGTTATCAGCGCCAGCTCTTCACCAGCTGATGAGGCTCTGAAAGAAGTGGAATCTTTGTTGGCTTATGGTCAATTGGATTTGGCCATCGGTACTTTGGAACAGGCTGTTTTGCAGTATCCTCAAGAATCGCAGTTGTACATTATCTTGTTTGATTTGTACGAACGCGTTGAAGATTGGGGACGTTTAGAACAATTTCTGCGCTTGTTGCGTGAGCGTGTTGTCAGCCTGCCTGAAGAGGTTGTCTTGGCAATGAGCCGTCTCTTGCAACGAATGAACCAATATTCAAAAAAATAAGATAATCGTAGAAAGTACGAGTGATGAATAATCATTTACCAAAAATTAAAACCATACGGGTTATGTTACAGGAGATGGGCGAGCAACAGCAGGCGGTATTCCGTATGGCATTTAAAATGCACAATACGACGAATTACGTCATCGTTTCCCCTGACTCTGATGAAAAACCGGATTTGGTATTGGTTGATACCGATACTCCGGCAGGTTTAGAAGCTTGGAAAGAGTCGAAGAAAACTTATCCGGAAGTACCTGTGGCTATGTTTTCTTCCGAGTTGCCGACAGTAACGACTCCTTATTTGGCTAAGCCGGTCAAATTCGATACCTTGTTTCCTGTTTTGCGCAGCCTGGCTCAAGGCGGCAATGTTTTTGAGCCGTCTGAACAACAAGCGGCTGAAGAGAATAAAAGACAATCAAATTCAGATGGCACAAGAAAAGCAACCATTCGCCGATTTAATCCAAATAAAGGCTTGTTGGGCGCGCTAAAATTTGCCAGTCAAGGACACCAAGATATTGCTGTCTTGCATGAAGGCAAGCCGATATTAATCGTGTTTCCTAGCATCCAGCGAGTACTGTTGACAGTCAGTGCCAACGAGTTGGAGAAATTGTGTAAGAACGATAACTTGGCTGTCGTGTGTAAGGCTGTTCCTGATAATCCTCAATGGAAAGAAAAAGCCAAAGTTACCATTATGTCATGCTTGTGGCAAATGGCTATTTGGACTGCATCAGGCCGTCTGATTTATCCGATGACGCCGCAAACTGTCTTTACACTCAAGCGGTGGCCAAACTTAACCCGTTTAGCACATGTTCCAGAATCTATGCGTTTGTCGGCATTTCTGACGAAAACGTCTGTTAATCTGAACATCCTCTATAAAGTCATGCCTTTAGAAATGCCTGATATTTTGAACTATTTATCGGCAACATATATGACAGGCTTTTTGGCGACAGATACAGAGTTTGCAACTGATGCGAACAATACGCCTTCATTGAACGAACAGATTGATGTGAATAGCAAAGACGTACCTGAAACAGCAATGAGCAAAGAGGCTCAAAAAATTGCCGGTCCGTCGAAAGAACAACCTCGCGGCCTGTTGCAACGCCTGATGCGTAAGTTGCTGGGTAAATCGTAAAGGACACGTCATGAAAGAAAATAAAATTATCTTTACCGGTCCTGTTGGCGTAGGTAAAACCACTGCAATTTCAGCTTTATCTGATGAACCTCCGGTTCAAACCGATGCATCCGCATCCGATATTACACTTGTCCGTAAGGGGTACACGACTGTGGCGATGGACTACGGTGTCATTCATTTGGATGAGGAAACTAAGGTTCACCTGTATGGTACACCTGGTCAGGAGCGTTTTAATTTCATGTGGGAAATTCTGAGCCAAGGCAGTATGGGCTTGGTGCTTCTTTTGGATAATACAAGAAGCAATCCATTGAAAGACTTGCAATTCTTCTTGGATGCATTCCGGGAGTTGCTGAAAAAAGCGCCTCTGGTTGTAGGGGTGACGAAGATGGATATCCGATCCTTACCAAGCGTGGATGTTTATCAAAAATATTTAGCACAGAATAATTTTAATGTACCGGTTTTTGAGATTGATGCGCGTCGAAAAGACGATGTAAGACAATTGGTTACTGCCATGTTGTTCTCAATTGACCCCGGATTAGAGGTATAAGATGGAAGCGACACTCTCTTTACAAGCAAATTTATATCCTAAGATTACACCGGCGGGTGCGTATTATGCTGTTTCAAGTGATACGCCCAGTGCCAGCAGAACTTTATTGTATGGTCTGTTGCGTGCAGAGCCGTCTGAAACCATCAGCAGCGAAAAAATCTTGGCGTGGGCGGATACCAGCGACATCAATACCGCTTTGAATCTGCTGTACCGTCTCCAACGCTTGGAATTCTTGTATGGTGATGAGGAAATCAGCACAGACGATATCCATTTGACTGACGAGCAATTGCCTACATTGTTGGAACAGTTGTCTAGTTCTGGCAAAGCTTTATTGGCTGATGAAAACGGTTTGTATTTTGCCAATGCCAATTTCCATCACGAGGCTGCGGAAGAGTTGGGCCTTTTGGCGAGCGAAGTGGCCAAAATGGAAGACAATCACCGTCTTTTGATTCGCAATAACCTGCATATCAATAATAGCGCATGGGGTATTTGTGATCCATCAGGCCAAAGTGAATTGACCTTTTTCCCTCTGTATATTGGCATGACCAAGCTGATTTTGGTAATTGGCGGAATGCCTGACTTAAATAAAGAGGCTTTTGTTACTTTGGTTAAAGTGCTGTACCACCGATACGGCAGCCGTTGATTTTTGCCTGACCGATATTTATTTTAGAATGGAGCGACTATGCAACAACTATTAATCTCTGTATTAAGCGATTTGAACAATACCTCTGCTGATATCACTGCTTCTGCAGTTATTTCTACAGACGGCCTGCCGATCGCAACCATGCTGCCTTCCCACCTGAATGCAGACCGTGTAGGCGCGATGTCGGCAACGCTTTTGGCATTGGGCAATCGTTCCGTGCGTGAGTTGGCTTGCGGTGAGTTGGATCAGGTAATGGTTAAAGGTAAAAACGGCTATATTCTGTTGAGTCAAGCAGGTGAAAATGCAGTGTTGGCATTGATGGCAAAAGAAAGCGGTAAATTGGGCTTGATTTTGTTAGATGCGAAACGTGCAGCCAAACAAATTGCTGAAATCTTATAAAAGTTTTATAAATTAAAAAGATATAAAAATAGGGGCTGTACTAGATAACTAGGGAAATCTAATTTCAGGTTAGAATAATCCCTATGAGAAGAAGCCGTTTAAGTCAGTACAAACAAAACAAACTGATTGAGCTGTTTATTGCAGGTGTTACCGCACGCACAGCAGCGCAATTAGTCAGTGTTAATAAAAACACAGCAGCCTATTACTTTCATCGCTTATGTGTACTGATTTTTCATAACAGCCCGCATCTGGAAATGTTTGATGGCGAAGTAGAAGTTGATGAAAGCTATTTTGGCGGGCAGCGCAAAGGCAAACGCGGTCGCGGTGCAGCCAGCAAAGTGGTTGTATTCGGGCTTCTGAAGCGCAACGGCAAGGTTTACACCGTTGCTGTGCCCAATACACAAACTGCCACTTTATTGCCGATAATACGTGAGCAAGTAAAGCCTGACAGTATTGTTTATACTGATTGTTACAAAAGCTATGACGTACTTGATGTGAGTGAGTTTAGCCACTTTCGCATTAATCACAGCACACATTTTGCTGATCGACAAAATCACATCAACGGAATTGAGAACTTTAGGAATCAGGCAAAACGTCACTTACGTAAGTTTAACGGTATTCCCAAAGAGCATTTTGAGCTGTATTTGAAGGAATGTGAATGGCGTTTTAACCACGGTGAAATAAAAGTTCAAATTTCTATTTTAAAACAATTAGTAAAGCAGAATTTATTCTAGTTATCTAGTACAGCCCCTAAAAATATTTTTGTTTTTATATAGATTGTTGCTTGACAGATTTCTGATATTTTCTATATAATTCCATTTTTAATTCCCCGATAGCTCAGTCGGTAGAGCGACGGACTGTTAATCCGCAGGTCCCTGGTTCGAGCCCAGGTCGGGGAGCCAAATTTTAAAACCACCATGTTGCATGGTGGTTTTTATTTTATCTATTTATTAGTATTTTTAACATATTGATAATGCGTGGTGAGATGGTTGTACTTAATGCTTCAATTTTCAGACGGCCTACCAGCATATTTAAATATCTCATTTATTTTTTAAGCTATACATAATATTTATAGAAAAATAATATCTTATTGTTATCTATGGAAAACTCACATACATTACATTCTTCATCACGCTTTCGGTTCGCATTAAAAAATGCGGCATGGCATTTGTTGATTAGTCTGATTTTGGCAGGATTGGCCGCTTTGTTGGTATTTGGAGTTTGGTATCCTTATCCGTATGCCGAGCTGACAGGTGGATTGGCTTTATATAAACTGGTCATTTCAGTAGATATTGTTTGTGGTCCGTTGCTGACTTTGATTCTTGCCAGTCCGAGCAAGAAACTTAAAGAGAGGATTGTTGATTTTTCCTTAATCGGCATGATTCAGCTTGCTGCTTTGATTTATGGTTTATATAGTGTATCTTTGGCACGTCCAGTGGTTGCTGCATTTGAAACCGATAGGATAAATGTGGTAACTGCTGCAGAAATTGATGTAAATGATTTGAGCCATGCCCCGAAGGATTTGCAGGATTTATCTTGGTTTGGCGCGCGTCGTGTTGGGTTGCGTGAAGCAACGGGTCCGGATGAAGCTAACCAAAGTCTTGATTTGTCTTTGAAAGGTGTTGAACCGAGTATGAGGCCTTCTTGGTGGTTGCCAGATTCGCAGCAGGAACGTGAGAAAATTCGTAAGGCAATGAAACCGTTATTTGTCTTGGCAAAAGCCCATGGCATGAGTGAGGAGTCAATTTTTAAACAGGCTTCGCTGGAAAACGATGGGAAAAAGTTGTATTTCTTGCCATTTACCAGTGCGCGAAGTAAAGAATGGGTTGTGATATTGAATGATCAGGCAGATTTCTTGGGTTATGCGCCGATTGATGGTTTTATCAAGTAAGAAAAGGCCGTCTGAAAGCTGGTAAGTAATGGTATAGGCTGTTTTTAAAAGAAAATATGCTGTCAGACTTTGCCTTTCTTTCGTCAAACTGATAAACTGTTTGCCATTATTTTTGACCGAGGCATAAATTTTTCATGAAAGACGCAGAGCAGAGTAGTTGTTATACCGCTTCTTTCCCTTTATTTATGTCCGAACTTTGGCAGTCTGTCCGTTTTAAGCGGAACGGCTGCCTTTTTGTATTTTAAAGGAACACAATCATTATGGATTTCAGTTGGTTGGCAGAGCCGCATACTTGGATAGGCTTTGCCACGCTTCTGGTTTTGGAAGTTGTTTTAGGTATTGATAACCTTGTTTTCGTAGCGATTTTGGCAAACAAGGTTAAACCATCGCAACGTGATAAGGCGCGGATAACGGGCTTGGGTTTGGCCGTTGTTATTCGGATTTTCATGCTGGGCTTTATGGCGCACATCATGACGCTGACGCGTCCTTTGTTTGAGCTGGGAGGCTTGGAGATTTCCGGTAAAGATATGATTATGTTTGCCGGCGGTATTTTCCTGCTTTATAAAGCGACTACTGAGTTGCACGAACGCCTTGAAGGCCACAATCAATTTGCTGTTGCTGAAGGGCAGAAGAAGCATTCCGCTTTTTGGGGCGTTGTGGCACAAATCTTGATTTTGGATGCGGTTTTCTCTATCGATTCTGTTATTACGGCAGTGGCGATGGTGGATCATATTGTGGTGGCAATGGGTGCGGTTGTTGTGGCGATGACGGTGATGATTTCCGCCAGCAAACCGTTGACTGCTTTTGTCGACAAGCATCCGACCGTCGTGATGTTGTGTCTGGGTTTCTTGTTGATGATTGGTTTCAGCCTGATTGCGGAAGCCTTCCATTTCCATATTCCGAAAGGCTATTTGTATGCGGCGATCGGCTTCTCGATTTTGATCGAACTGTTTAATCAGGTTTCGCAAAAGAATGCCCGTAAAAATGACTACATCAGCACTTCTTGGCGTAAGCGTACCGCTGAAAATGTGTTGGGCATGATGGGTATCCGCGAAAGTATTTTGGCAAAAGCAGGTGATAATGGCGGCGATGACGAGCATTTTGAAGAAAACGAAAAATCCATGATTCGCAGCGTGCTGACTTTGGCGGAGCGTCCGATTATGGGCGTGATGATTCCGCGTCGGGAGATCGAGAAATTGGATATTTCCCAAAGTCGAGAAGAGCAAAATGCGCAGTTGAAAAATACGCCGTATAGCCGTTTGTTGGTTGTCGGTAAGGCAGGTGTAGATGAGCCTTTGGGCTATATCAGTAAAAAAGATTTGCTGAACCAGCTGCTTGAATCGGGAGAAATCAATATTCAGACGGCCTTGCGCCAACCATTGATTTTGCCGGATAGTACGACGGCGTTGAATGCGATTGAATTGTTCCGTCAAAGCAGCGCGGATTATGCGTTGGTGGTGGATGAATTTGGCGCGGTCTTGGGCATGGTGACCATGAAAGATTTGTTGGAAACCATCGCTGGTGAATTCCCCGAGGAATTCGAGCGTGAGGAAGAAGAAGCTGCTCCGGCCAGTCAGGATGAAACGCTGTCTGTGGATGGTGCATTGGAGTATGTGGAATTGGCTTCTCAGCTAAATCTGCCTACTCAAGAGGAAGACGCGGACTTCCATACCGTTGCCGGCTTGATTATGGAAGAATTGCAAAGTATTCCTGATGTGGGCGACTTCATTGATTATCATGGCTGGCGTTTTGAAGTGGTTGAGAAGGATGGGCAACGTATTGCCCGTGTGAAAATCAACCGTTTGCCGGAAGAAGAATAAGTAAAGGCTAATATAGTAAAGGCCGTCTGAAAATGTTCAGACGGCCTTTTTATTTGTTCAACTTTAGTTGCCGTAATGTCCTGAGCCTAAGATTCGGTGTGAATGTGCGCCGGTTGCATGGTGAGGATTACTTGGGACCTGATTGCACCAACAGGCTGCAAGCCAGGCAAAAGCGGCTGCTTCGACCCATTGCGGGTCAAGATGGAGCTTGGCTGTGCTGTGCAATTTGGTGTTGGGAGAAAACAGGGTTTCCAAGTCTTGCATCAAAATCGGATTGCGGATGCCGCCGCCGCAGATATAAAGATTATGAATCGCCGGAGCAGCTTGTTTGGTCGCATCAAAAATGGTTTGTGCGGTATAAAAGACCAATGTACGTATCACATCTTCTGGCTTTTCATCACCTTTCAGACGGCCTTGAAGCCAGCTTAGGGAAAACAACTCTCGGCCTGTACTTTTCGGATAAGGGCGGCTGAAGTAAGGATGGTCGAGCAGGGAAACGAGCAGGTCAGGGAGGATTTCGCCTTGTGCGGCTTTTTCCCCATTTTTGTCGTAAGGCTGCTGCCAAATATGTTGCATCCATGCATCCATCAACATATTGCCGGGGCCGGTATCGAAGCCGAAAGAAGGGTTGTCGGGCGGGAGGATGCTGATATTGGAAATGCCGCCAATGTTGAGTACGGCACGGGTTTCATTCGCATCTTGAAACAGCGCTTCGTGAAAAGCGGGGACGAGGGGCGCACCTTGACCGTTGCAGGCAAGGTCGCGGCTGCGGAAGTCGCCGACCGTGAAAATGCCGGTTAGTTCGGCTAATAGGGGGAGGGTGACCAGTTGAATGCTGTAACCGTGTTCAGGCGCATGGCGGATGGTTTGTCCGTGGCAGCCGATCGCGGCAATGTCTTTGGCCGACAGGTTTTGTTCTGTCAATAGTTGTTGGACGGTTTGGGCGTATAGGTGGCTGAGTGTTTGCGCCAGGATATTGCTTCTGTGCAATTCATTTTCGCCTATGTCTTGCAGTGCCAACAATTCTTGGCGCAGGCCGTCTGAATAGGGTAGAAAGCTGTGAGCAACGGCTCGTTGCCATTGCTTGCCCTGCATTTGAATCAGTACGGCATCGGCACCGTCCATGCTGGTTCCGGACATGATGCCGATATAGTATTGGGGTTGCATTTCGGTTACAGAAAGAGAAGGTAAAATGACATTTTAACGCCTTTTGACGTTTTTACGGGAATTTCGGCATTTAATGTAAATAGTTGGTGCAAGAAAGATTACAAAAAGGTTAAAATAACGCGACTCAACATGTTTTCCAAAAGGAAACTTTCCATGGCTCAAACTCAGTCGAGTGCGAACTTGAAGCTGATTAATACGGTTTTTGCCGCTATGCTTGTGAGCATGGTCGGCTATTTTATTTATTGGGGCTTGGGTTATACCCACTACAACCACTCCGGCCTGTTTATCCTTGCTACCTTTTTCGGCGTCTTCATGGCGTTTAATGTGGGTGGTAACGATATTGCCAACTCTTTCGGTACAAGTGTCGGCTCCGGCACTTTGACCATTCCGCAAGCCTTGCTGATTGCGGCAGTATTTGAAGTCAGCGGCGCAGTGATTGCTGGCGGCGAGGTAACAGATACTATCCGTAAGGGTATTGTCGATTTGAATGGCATGCATCTGGATCCGATGCAGTTTGTCTTCATTATGATGTCTGCGCTTTTGGCTGCGGCATTGTGGCTGCTTTTCGCATCGCACAAAGGTCTGCCGGTTTCCACTACACATGCCATTATCGGCGGTATCGTCGGTAGTGCTCTGTGTATGGCGGCATTGAACGGTGTGGATTCTGTTGCGTTGATTCAATGGGACAAGTTGGGCGAAATTGCCTTATCTTGGATATTGTCTCCGGTTTTGGGCGGCATCGTTTCCTATCTGTTGTTTTCACGAATTAAGAAAAATGTTTTAGACTACAACTCTTGGGCTGATAATACGCTCAAAGGCATCAAGCTGGAGAAGAAAGCTTATAAAGAAGAGCATCGCCTGTTTTTTGAAGCCTTAAGTGAATCTGAAAAAGTCGAATACGCCACCAAAATGGCGCACGATGCCCAAATCTATGATGAGCCGGACTTTGATCCTGAAGAATTGCAGTCTGAGTATTATCGCGGTCTGCACCGCTTTGACAGCCGTAAGGGTGAAGTAGATTCTTATAGAGCCCTGCATTCTTGGGTGCCGTTTATTGCTTCTGTCGGCGGCATGATGATTGCGGCAATGTTGATTTTCAAAGGTCTGAAAAATCTGCATTTGGGTATGAGCAACGTCAACAGCTTCCTGACCATTTTCATGATTGGCGCGGCTATTTGGATGGGTACGTTTGTATTTGCCAAAAGTTTAAAACGCAAAGATTTGGATAAATCGACTTTTCAAATGTTCTCATGGATGCAGGTATTTACCGCTTGCGGTTTTGCATTCAGCCATGGTGCGAACGATATTGCCAATGCGATTGGTCCGTTTGCCGCAATTATGGATGTGTTGCGTACCAACAGCATTACTGCTCAAAACGCCGTGCCGCCGATTGCCATGTTGACTTTCGGTATCGCTTTGATTGTCGGCTTGTGGTTTGTCGGCAAAGAAGTGATTAAAACCGTAGGCACCAGCTTGGCAGAAATGCACCCCGCGTCAGGTTTTTCTGCTGAGCTTTCTGCTGCTGCCGTCGTGATGGCCGCATCATTTATGGGCTTGCCTGTTTCCAGTACCCATATCTTGGTGGGTGCAGTTTTGGGTATCGGCTTGGTTAACCGCAATGCCAACTGGAAATTGATGAAACCGATCGGCCTTGCTTGGGTTATTACCTTGCCTGCTGCTGCCATTTTGTCTGTTGTCAGCTATTTGATTTTGCAAGCAGTGTTTTAATTGATTATTTGATTTAAAAGGGCCGTCTGAAAGATCGATTTCAGACGGCCTTTGCTTATTTTTGTAAGGGGTAGATTTTAGTTTATTTTAACGATGCATAAATCACGCTGTTCAATGTTTGAACTGATACAAGAATAACCAAGGTAATAGAGAAATACCTTATTAGGAATAGCTTAGAAAAGAATTTTGGTTTCAAAACTTGGCTTGGTGAGGATATAAACAAAGCTATTTTTAATCAGCCTACTATAAGGTTAAGGCAATAAAAAGCCCCAATCCATCGACGTTTAAGTGTCGTATTGAACTGGGGTTTTTTCTATTTAGTATGAGCCTTATCAGGCCGTCTGAATATTATTCAGCAGCTTCGTTGATCTCAGCTTGTGCAGGAGCCGCTTCTGCTTCAGTGGTAGCCTTAGTGGCTTGGTGTTCGGCTTGTGCAGCCAATGCCTGTTGAACGGCTGGGTGCTGTTGGGCGATGGTTTGTTCTTCTGCGCTGACTTCGCCTTTGAAGCGGTTGTTCAAGTCAAAACGTTTGCCGCCGCGAGCCAGGGCTTTCAGATAGCGTGGACGGCGGCAGTGGTTGGCCAGTACGCGTGCAATCAGTGCAGGGTCGTATTGGGGCAGGGCGGCAACCAAGTCTTGGTCGATACCGACGGCCAACGGTTTGAATCGTTTGAATACATCATATTTGCCGTAAATGTGGTCGGCAATCATGTCTGTCTGTTTTTTCTTGCTCATGGTTTGGACGGCAGATTTCAGCGCAGCGCCCAAAGCGGTTTCTTGTGCCATTGCGGTTGTATTCCTCTAATATAAATCCGTATTTTTGTCATACGGCAATAAGGTGCTATTGTAGTATAAAGACTGTGATTTGGCTAAATTTTTCTGAGAATATTCAGAAATAAATGGTTATTTTTCCAATTTGGCAATGTCCGGTGTATTTACCTGAACGTCGGCATTTTGCGCACGATGGCGTAAGGCGTGGTCAATCAATACCAAGGCCAGCATGGCTTCTGCAATCGGAGCGGCGCGTAATCCGACGCAGGGATCGTGGCGGCCGTGTGTGGCAAGTTCGACAGGGTTGCCCTCTATATCAATGCTGCGGCGCGGTGTGGCGATGGAACTGGTCGGCTTGATGGCAATATTCACATGGATATCTTGTCCTGTGCTGATGCCGCCCAAGATGCCGCCTGAGTGGTTGGATAGAAAACCTTGAGGTGTGAGCTCGTCTCCATGCTCGCTGCCGCGTTGCATTACGCTATCAAAACCTGCACCGATTTCCACGCCTTTGACGGCATTAATGCTCATCATGGCATAGGCAATTTCTGCATCGAGGCGGTCAAAAACCGGTTCGCCCAAGCCGATAGGGACGTTGGCTGCTTCGATATGAAGTTTTGCGCCGACAGAATCCAATGATTTGCGCACGCTGTCCATATAGTTTTCCAAGCCCTCAATTTGGCTTTGGTTTGCTGCAAAAAAAGGATTTTGGGAAATGTATTCGTAACCTTCAAACTGGATTTCTTTTTCACCGACTTGGGTAACGTAGGCGGTAATTTCAGTACCGAATTTTTCTTTCAGCCATTTTTTTGCAACTGCTCCGGCTGCAACGCGGGCAGCGGTTTCGCGGGCGGAACTTCTACCGCCGCCGCGATAGTCACGTGTACCGTATTTATGCCAGTAGGTGTAATCGGCATGACCGGGACGGAAGCTGGTGGCGATATTGCCATAGTCTTTGCTGCGTTGGTCGGTATTGCGGATCAGGAGGGCGATGGGTGTGCCGGTGGTTTTGCCTTCGAATACGCCGGAGAGGATTTCGACTTGGTCGGCTTCGCGGCGTTGGGTAACGTGGCGGCTGGTGCCGGGTTTGCGGCGGTCAAGGTCAAACTGGATATCCGCTTCGCTCAATTCTAATCCGGGCGGGCAGCCGTCGATAATGCAGCCCAAGCCTGCGCCGTGGCTTTCGCCGAAAGTGGTAACGGTAAAGATTTGTCCGAAGGTATTGCCTGCCATAGGGATACTCTTTTGAAATTGGGTTTGGAAATTTTTTGCTTGTTTGGATAATTCTCAGGCCGTCTGAACAGATGTGAGAACGAAATCAAAGATTCTCGTTTCACCGTTCAGACGGCCTTTTGAGATGACTGCTTAGTTCAATTTACCGTGGCACTGTTTGTATTTCAGGCCGCTGCCGCAAGGGCAAGGATCGTTGCGGTGAACAATCAGACCGTTTTGTGCAAGCGCTTCGGGGCTGAAGTCTGTGCCGTCAGGGTCGAACGCTTCGGTAACCAAATCTGTTTGCGATTGACCGAGCAATTCTTCCATATCAGGCGCATCGGAGTGGACGGTTTGAACATCGCTGACGCTTTGTGCGGCAGTGTGGTCGTATTCGCTGTTGCGCTCAATTTGAACGGCAGTCAGCAAAGCGGCAATGTTTTGTTTGATACCGCGCCACAGGTTTTCAAACATGGCGAAAGCTTCGCGTTTGTATTCCTGTTTCGGATTTTTCTGAGCATAGCTGCGCAGATGGATACCTTGGCGCAAGTAGTCCATAGCGGCGAGGTGTTCACGCCATTGATTGTCGATAACTTGCAGCATAACATTGCGTTCGAAGTCTGACATAGCCTGTTTGCCGACCAATTCGACTTTTTCGGCATACTCGTCTTCGATGCGCTTGATGAGGCGTTCTTTAATGTCTTGGTTGTCCAAAGTGCTGTCTTCTTTTAGCCAGCCTTTGATATCGACATGCAGGCGGAAATCGGCGGCAAGTTGGTGCTCCAGTGCCGGAATGTCCCATTGCTCTTCCATGCTGTCAGGCGGGATGTGGTAATCAACCAAGTCGCTGATAACGTCAGCGCGGATTTCGCGGGTCAAATCGCTGACGTCTTTGCTGGTCAGGATTTCGTTGCGTTGATGGTAAATCACTTTACGTTGGTCGTTGGCAACGTCATCGTATTCCAAAACTTGTTTACGCATATCGAAGTTGCGGCCTTCGACTTTACGTTGTGCGCCTTCGATTTGACGGGTCAGCAGGCCGTGTTCGATGGCAACGCCGCGTTCAGGTGCCAGACGGTTGAGGATGGCGGCGGCACGGTCGAGCGCAAAGAGGCGCAACAATGGGTCTTCAAACGACAGATAGAAACGGCTGGAGCCGGGGTCGCCCTGACGGCCCGCACGACCACGCAATTGGTTGTCGATACGGCGGCTTTCATGGCGTTCTGTACCGATAATGTGCAAACCGCCTGCGGCCACAACTTGGTCGTGTTCGGCTTGCCAACCGCTTTCAAGGGCGGAAATTTGCGCTTGTTTTTGCTGTTCGCTCAAGGTTTCATCGGCATGGATGGCTTCGATTTGATGTTTGAGGTTGCCGCCCAAGACAATATCGGTACCGCGGCCTGCCATGTTGGTGGCAACGGTAATTGCGCCGACTTTACCGGCTTGAGCGACAATTAATGCCTCGCGCTCGTGTTCTTTGGCGTTCAGAACGTTATGCGGCAGACCTGCTTCGTGTAACAAGCGGGAAACCAGTTCGGAGTTTTCGATGCTGGTTGTACCAACCAAAACCGGTTGGCCGTTTTTGTGGCATTCGGCGATGTCTTTGACGACGGCTTCAAATTTTTCTTCGGCTGAACGGAAGATTTGGTCGTTGAAGTCTTTACGTTGTACAGGGCGGTTGGTCGGGATGATGACGGTTTCGAGGTTGTAAATGCTTTGGAACTCGAAGGCTTCGGTGTCGGCTGTACCGGTCATGCCGGACAGTTTGTTGTACAGGCGGAAGTAGTTTTGGAAGGTAATAGACGCGAGCGTTTGGTTTTCGCGTTTGATTTCTACGCCTTCTTTGGCTTCAACGGCTTGGTGCAAGCCTTCGGACCAACGGCGGCCGGCCATCAGACGGCCTGTGAATTCGTCCACAATCACGATTTCGCCGTCTTGAATGACGTAGTGTTGATCTTTGTGGAACAGGGTGTGTGCACGCAATGCAGCCATGAGGTGGTGCATCAGGGAAATATTAGCGGCAGAGTAGAGCGAATCGTTTTCCTGCAATAAGCCCATTTGAGTCAGGATTTGCTCGGCGTGTTCGTGACCGGCTTCGCTCAGGATGACTTGGTGTGCTTTTTCATCTACCCAGTAATCGCCTTCGCCTTCTTCGGTTTCTTGGCGGATAAGGTGGGCAGGAACGGCGTTCATCACGCGGTAGAGCTGGATGTTGTCATCTGCCTGGCCGGAAATAATCAGCGGCGTACGTGCTTCGTCAATCAGAATGGAGTCCACTTCGTCGACAACGGCAAAGTTCAATTCGCGTTGAACTTTGTCGTATTGGTCGGTCACCATATTGTCGCGCAGGTAGTCGAAGCCGAATTCGTTGTTTGTACCGTAAGTAATGTCGGCACCGTAAGCAGTTTGGCGTTCAAAAGGTTGCAAATCGGCGACGATCACGCCGACGCTCAAGCCTAAGAAATTGTACAATGGCTCCATAATGCTCGCGTCACGGGAGGCGAGGTAGTCGTTGACGGTAACGACGTGGACGCCTTTTCCTGACAATGCATTCAGGTAAACGGCAAGGGTGGCCACTAGAGTTTTACCTTCACCGGTACGCATTTCGGCAATTTTGCCGTTGTGCAGGACCATACCGCCGATCAGCTGTACATCGAAGTGGCGCATGCCCAATACACGGCTCGATGCTTCGCGGCAGACGGCAAAGGCTTCGACCAAAATGTCGTCCAAGCTTTGTCCGTCGGCGAGACGTTGTTTGAATTCGGCTGTTTTAGCTTGCAGTTCTGCATCGCTCAAGGCCTGCATTTGTTTCTCAAGCGCGTTGATTTTGGCAACGGATTTACGATATTGTTTCAGCAGGCGGTCGTTGCGGCTGCCGAAGATTTTCTTAGCAATGTTTGTCAGCATGAATAATTCCTGCGCCTTGATATAATAGTGGGCGAAATTGGGATTTTAACACAAGCGCTTGTATAACGCGGTAATGCTGTTTGAAATAAAGGCGGTTTTGCTGTATTTCAATTGTAATTGTTTGGTTAATTTACTGAGAGGCCGTCTGAAACATATGGATTTAGCACAATTAGGCAAGCGCGATCATTTATTGGCAGGCTTGTTGCAACAATCGCAACAATGGCGGAAATTGGATGCAAAAATCAAAACGGTTTTGCCGGCCAACCTGCATCCGCATTTTCAGACAGCCTGCGTAGAAGACGGAAGATTGGTCTTGCTTGCCGCCAATAATATGGCTGCTTCGCGTTTGAAAATGATCCTGCCTGCCATGTTGCCCAAATTGCAAACATTGCATGCAGGCGTCAGGGAAGTGGTGGTCAGGGTAGTTCCCAAGCCTCCGACTCAACCGAAAACCAATAGTTTGCGATTGAGCGAGGCAGCTTTAGACAGTTTCGATGAGGCGGCAGCTAAATTGGAAGGCAAGCATCCCGAATTGGCGGCGGCATTGGCAGAATTGGTACGCAAGCATAGCCGTTAAAATTATGTTAGATGAGATTACAGTTAATAAATGTTAAAACTTATATCGTTCGGCTGATAGCATCTAATACTAAAGAAATACGACCTAGAAAGTATCTGTTTTCTTTTAGGTAAACTGATGTAAACTTGGCTTGAAACTTTGATTTCGTGTGAAGTTTGTAGCAAAATAACGCCTGAATTTCACATCACGCTATGCGGATAAATTTTAGTTTGGCGTTTGCCTTTTATTAATATATTCGTGTAGTGCTGTTAATAGAACTTAACAAAACTCTCATCATTAGGAGATACATCAATGAAAGCTTATCTGGCTCTGATTTCCGCTGCCGTTATCGGCTTGGCTGCATGCTCTCAAGAAGCTGCAAAACCTGCTGAAGCCCCTGCTGCTTCTGCCGCTTCCGAAGCTGCCCCTGCAGAAACTACTGCACCTGCTGATGCAGCTCCTGCTTCTGAAGCCGCTCCGGCCGACGCTGCCGCTGCTCCTGCTGCCGGCAACTGCGCGACTACTGTTGAAGCCAACGACGCTATGCAGTTCAACACTAAAGAAATCCAAGTAAGCAAAGCTTGTAAAGAATTCACCATCACCCTGAAACACACCGGTACCCAACCTAAAACCAGCATGGGTCACAACATTGTCATCGGTAAAGCTGAAGACATGGACGGTATTTTCAAAGATGGCGTTGGCGCAGCTGACACTGACTACGTTAAACCTGATGATGCACGCGTTGTTGCCCACACCAAACTGATCGGTGGCGGCGAAGAATCTTCTTTGACTCTGGATCCAGCCAAACTGGCTGACGGAGAATACAAATTCGCTTGCACCTTCCCAGGTCACGGCGCTTTGATGAACGGTAAAGTTACTTTGGTTGACTAATCCGCCTAAAGCTCGAAAACAGACAGCCTGCCTTGCGCAGGCTGTTTTGTTATAATCTGGAAACATTAATTTAAGAATAAATCCTATGAATCCGTTTGAAACCAAAAGCGTTACTTTTGCCGAACCTATTGAAATGCTGTATGCCTGCCACGGTAAAGTGCGCCGTTTCTGCAATCAGGTTGCCATGTTGTCGGACTATATCGCCGAAAACGGCTGCAATCAGGTTGTTTTGCAAACCATCCGCCAAATTGCACAGTATTTCAACGTTGCCGCGCCGTTGCACCATGAAGATGAAGAAGAAAACTTCTTTCCGCTTTTGTTGCAATATGCGCCGCAAGCTCAAGAAAGCGTTGACGAGTTGTTGCGCCAACATGTCAGCCTGCATGGCAACTGGGACGGCGTAGCGGCTGAATTTGCCAAGCTTGAAGCGGACAATGCCTATATCCCTGATGCCGAAGCATTCAAACGTTTTGTCGCAGGATATGATGTTCATCTGGCGATTGAAGAGCCGCTGTTTGATATGGGTAAAACCTTTATCCCCAAAGAAAAATTGACCGAAATCGGTGAAATTATGGCCGCACGCCGCCGCAAATAAGGCCGTCTGAAACAATCGTCTCAAGGAATACACTATGCTGACCCCAAAAAGTTGTGATTTGTTCAATATCCCTTTTTTCCAGTTTTCCCAGCTTAAAAAATACCAGCCTGAAAGCATTCCGCAAATCAAGGCAGATTATAAAGAAAACTGGCAGGTATGGCAGCAGCTGATCCAGCAGGTTGCCGCCGAATTGGGTGCGCCGTTTGCGCCGCCGCATATCGAACGCTGGTGTAACGGCTGGCAGGTGCGCGCTCATTTCTTTGCGTATTTCAAATACGAACAATATAAAAATTCCGCAGCGATTTTATCGATTTTGCTAAATCGCCGCCGTCTGAGCGTCAGCTTGGACTGGCACTGCTATAAAGCCGATGTTTCCCCCATTGCGCTGCCTGATTACAACCGCTGGCTGGATAATTTTGATACCGAAAAATACGCTTCATTCGATATGTGGCACGGTGCGGAAAGCGAATATGACGACTATCGCACCGTCGCCCAACAAAGCGACGGCGATAGAAAGCTTCGAGACGATAAAGATTTCTTCTGTATCGGGAAACACATCGAACGCGATGATTTGGGCAAGCAGGATGTCGCGAAATGGATAGTGGAAACAGTGGAAGAATTACTGCCGCTTTATGAAGCTTGCCATGGAAAATAACTCAGAATACTGAAAGGCAGACTGCCTATTCAGTATCTTCAAATAAACTCAAGGCCGTCTGAAAATCATATTCAGAACGTTTCAGACGGCCTGTTTCTCAAAGTGAACAAATATGACCGAAACCCAATCCCTAGAGCTTGCCAAAGAGCTGATTTCCCGCCCGTCTGTTACCCCCGACGACCGAGATTGTCAAAAACTGCTGGTCGAACGCCTGCAAAAAATCGGTTTTTCCGTCGAAGAGCTTCATTTTGGCGACACCAAAAATGTTTGGTTGCGACGCGGTACGCAGGCTCCGGTGTTCTGCTTTGCCGGACACACCGATGTCGTGCCGACAGGCCCTGTTGAGAAATGGGATTCGCCGCCGTTTGAACCGACCGAGCGTGAAGGCCGTCTGTATGGCCGCGGTGCGGCGGATATGAAAACCAGCATTGCCTGTTTTGTTACCGCCTGCGAGCGTTTCGTTGCCGAACATCCCGATCATCAAGGCAGTATCGCGCTCCTGATTACTTCGGACGAAGAGGGCGATGCGCTGGACGGCACGACCAAAGTCGTCGATGTGTTGAAAGCGCGCGGAGAGTTGATTGATTACTGTATCGTCGGCGAACCGACTGCCGTGGATAAATTGGGCGATATGTTGAAAAACGGCCGTCGCGGCTCGCTGTCAGGCAACCTGAACGTCAAAGGCAAGCAAGGGCATATTGCCTATCCGCATTTAGCAATCAATCCCGTGCATACTTTTGCCCCGGCCTTGTTGGAGCTGACGCAGGAAGTTTGGGATGAGGGCAACGAATACTTTCCGCCGACCAGTTTCCAAATTTCCAATATCAACGGCGGCACAGGTGCGACCAATGTGATTCCGGGCGAGCTGAACGTCAAATTTAATTTCCGCTTTTCTACCGAGTCCACCGAAGAAGGGCTAAAACAACGCGTCCACGCCATTTTGGACAAACACGGCGTGCAATACGATTTGCAGTGGTCTTGTTCAGGCCAACCTTTCCTGACTCAGGCAGGAAAACTGACCGATGTGGCACGCGAAGCCATTGCCGAGATTTGTGGCGTTGAGGCCGAATTGTCCACCACCGGCGGTACTTCGGACGGACGCTTCATCAAAGCCATTGCCAAAGAACTCATCGAGTTAGGCCCGTCCAACGCGACCATCCACCAAATCAACGAAAACGTACATTTGGAAGATATTCCGAAGCTGTCGGCAGTGTATGAAGATATGTTGAAACGCCTGTTGAAGTGAAAAGGCTGTAGTAGGCTTTGAAAAACGATAGGGCGATACGATTCTTTTGTTCTTTTTGTTTTCTCTTAAGTTATCGATAATTGGACAAGGCAAAATATGATTACCCTGCCTTCTTTAAATGCGCTTCCATCAAAGTGGAATGAAATCCGCGAGCGGCTGGAAACCGATTTTTCCACAGACCTCGAAGCCTTGCTGCACGAGCAGTTTACGGAACACGAAGCCAAGCAGCTTGAGCAGGATTTTATTGACTGTATCGGTTGTACGCCTGAAGAATATGTCCGTATCCGCCGTGCTATCCGACTGTTGGAAACGCGTTATCCTGATAGTCCGAACGAGCTGACTGCGGCCGCGGTTGCTACGCCGTTGGGCGAGATGTTGGCGGTGTTCGGCAGTAAGGGTTTGTGTCTGCTGGAATTTGTCGGGCAGAAACATATGGGACAGGAAATCATGGCTGTCCAAAAAGCTTTACGCGGGCAGTTTATTTTCCAAGAAAATGAGCAAACGCAACTTTTGCGTCAAGAATTGGATTTATACTTTCAAGGCCGTCTGAAAGTTTTTGTGACACCTTTGGAAACGATAGGTACAGCTTTTCAGCAGCAGGTGTGGAATGCGCTGCTGACCATTCCTTACGGCGAAACGCGCAGCTACAAGGAGCAGGCGCAGCAGTTGGGTAATCCCAAAGCCATTCGCGCCGTTGCCGCTGCAAACGGACAGAATAAGGTGTCTATCCTGATTCCCTGCCACCGCGTTATTGGCAGCGACGGTAAACTGACCGGCTACGCAGGCGGTTTGAACCGCAAACAATCGTTGCTTGCCTTGGAGCGAGGCGAAGTTCAGACGGCCTTATTTTGAGTTTTGATAGAGGATAAGGGGTCATGCTTCGAGCAGGCTTCGCACGTTAAAAAAAATTGAGCAGCAGAAGGTCGGTGGAAGCCTGACGAAATCTGCATGGAGAAAAATGTTGGGCAATGCCCACACTAGAAAAAGAGAAATAAGACATGAGCCTGAAAAACCGCCATTTTTTAAAACTTTTGGATTTTACGCCGGAAGAAATTACTGCCTATCTCGACCTTGCCGCCGAATTGAAAGCCGCTAAAAAAGCAGGGCGCGAGGTGCAGCGGATGCAGGGAAAAAACATTGCC
The DNA here is from genome assembly GCF_001812735.1 of Neisseria sp. HMSC069H12. Taxonomy (NCBI): domain Bacteria; kingdom Pseudomonadati; phylum Pseudomonadota; class Betaproteobacteria; order Neisseriales; family Neisseriaceae; genus Neisseria; species Neisseria sp. HMSC069H12. Next base: position 61,880 of record NZ_KV810287.1, on the reverse strand, counting down.
CTGATTTTCGAGAAAACATCAACCCGCACCCGTTGCGCGTTTGAAGTGGCCGCACGTGACCAAGGGGCAGGGGTAACTTATCTGGAGCCTTCTGCCAGCCAAATCGGGCATAAGGAAAGCATTAAGGATACGGCGCGTGTTTTAGGGCGGATGTTTGACGGTATCGAATATCGCGGTTTTGGGCAGGATATGGTGGAAGAGATGGCCAAATATGCAGGCGTGCCTGTGTTCAATGGTTTGACCAACGAGTTCCACCCAACCCAAATGCTCGCCGATGCGCTAACGATGCGCGAACATAGCGACAAGCCTTTGAACCAAATTGCGTTTGCCTATGTAGGCGATGCGCGTTACAACATGGCCAATTCGTTGCTGGTGTTGGCTGCGAAACTAGGCATGGACGTGCGTATCGGTGCACCGAAAAGTTTGTGGCCGTCTGAAAACATTATCGAGACGGTGCAGGCTGTTGCCAAAGAGACCGGCGGACGGATTCTGTTGACGGAGAATGCGCAGAAAGCCGTGAAAGGCGTGGATTTTATCCATACCGATGTGTGGGTCAGCATGGGCGAGCCTAAAGAGGCTTGGCAAGAGCGTATCGATTTGCTGAAAGATTACCGCGTTACCCCCGAATTGATGGCGGTGGCGGAAAATCCGCAAGTCAAGTTTATGCATTGCCTGCCTGCTTTCCATAATCGCGAAACCAAGGTCGGCGAATGGATTTATGAGACATTCGGCCTGAATGGTGTGGAAGTAACGGAAGAAGTCTTTGAAAGCGAAGCCAGCATCGTGTTTGATCAGGCAGAAAACCGGATGCACACGATTAAAGCGGTAATGGTAGCGGCATTGGGCGATTGAGTTTTGCGCTCAACATTGCTTACTGCTTCATTTAATAGAGATTAAATAAAGGCCGTCTGAAAGAAAGACTTCAGACGGCCTTGTCGTTTAATTGGGGTTTATTGCCAAATCAGGACTTTGGGTTCGGGCGTTACTTGATAGCCTTCTTGACGCAATAGTTCGATTAAGCCTTTTTCGCTGGGTAAATGGGCAATGCCGACAGCAAAGAGGGTGCTTTGTTTGGCGGATTGTTTGCGGATTTTAGGCAACCATGCCAAGTTGCGGCGGATCAGGAGATCGTTTTTCAGCCAATCGGACATGGCTTTGGCGTATTTGGCATCAACAAGTTTGAGGGTGCGTTGTTCGGTTTCTTCCAAAAGTGGAATGAGTTCTTCAAAGCGGCCGTCTGAATAGGCTTGATGGAGTTTTTTGACATCTTCGGTTTCTTCTTTATTGGTTTTAATACTTGCTTTCAGAAAGTTGAGCATGGTTTCTTCAGGCTGGGCTTTGAAGATCGCGGTAACATCGTCCAAACTTTCCAATGAACCACGTGGCTTATTGATGCCGACTGCCGCGTTGGTCAGCAACATATCTGCACCGGTTTCTGAACTATACCCTTTGGGAAATGTACTGCCGGCAAAGACTAATGCCGCCCACGGATGGAGTTTGTCGGCAATTTGGGCGATGGGTCGGCTTTCTTCATTTTGCGAATAGATTTCTTGTAAAAGACGGAAATCTGTTTTGCCAAGCTTGCGGCTGAGCGGTTCGGTACTCATGACTTCTTTGAAGTATTTTTGATACATTTTTTTCGTTTCCGGACTGCTGTCCGGCAGTGGGTCAACTTCTGTCGTCAGTTGGTCGGTGGATTGCAATAGTTTGACTGCATCGGAAGACAAGGTTTGATTGGTTTGCCCCATGTGGATGGTGCCGAGCAGGTAGGAATTGGGTTGGCCTTCTTTGCTGATTTTCCAAACATTGCTGGTCAGTTTAGGCTGCTGCCAGTTAAGTTCGGCAGGTTTGTTGTCGGTTGAAGTTGCGGCGGGTTTGCAGGCACCCAAGGCAAGGGCGGTCAATGGTACAAGCAGGCAGGCAAGCAGTTTTTTCATATTTTTCCTTATTGTAGTGTGCGGTAGGTAAGGGCAATTTAGAAATCGAGCAGGTTTTGAACCGGATGTTCGCCCGTTTCAGGTTTTTCCAGTTTGCGGTTGCGGATTTTGGCCTTCCTGAGGGACAGAAGGTGCATGACTTGATGCTTTTGGCTGTCGGTCATCTGGAGCCAGTACAAGTGCTCTTCCCGACTGCGCAGACAGCCTTTGCAATAACCTTTGGCATTGGCTTCGCAGACACCTATACAGGGACTGGGGATGGGGAAAAAATCGGGTTGTTCCATATTTTAAAAGCGTTTGAGATAAGAGACCGGACAAACCAAAATTTCAGACTGCTTTCGCTTCCGCCTAAACACGATCGGTGTATCCAGCAGGGTTCCTACCAATATTCAATTGAGTTGATCATTTCAATAAGTTTATATCTGCCACCCTGGGCATAAAAAACCTAAGAGAAACCATAAATATATCGCAGATTATATCTTGTACTGCAATGGTATCGTATCGATTCCAAACGAGGGAGCAAAGTGGACAGTAAGGTCTCCAAGATCAATTACGGTATGTTTGGCAGAATCATGTTTTAATACAAATCTGGAGTTCCTCTATATTTTGATTTTCAGACGACCTTATGCCTAGCTCCAACTATTTGCACTTTATGACTTAATCAGTTTACGCAAAGACTGATTGTTGTATTTGATATCGGCAATCATTCGGTCGTATTGATGCATTCTACGGAGTGAGCGGGTAATCAGATAGACCGAGAAAATAATCAAACTGATGTTCATCAGACTGACCAGTGCGAGCAAAGGCCAAACATCAACGGCTTCGTACCATTTCGATGTCGCAATCAGCGCACTGAAAATAGACAAAGGGAGTGCGAAAACGGCAATGCCCGTACGCATGATAGCAAGTGCCGTGCGTTTTTCAGCAAGGAGAAGCTGCACTTGATTGATGCTGAGGATATCGTTTTGCTGCTCGGTAATCATAGGATACGCGCCTATACAAATTAACTTTGAATCCTGATAAAGCGGGAAATATGGTTTTATGTTACCCGAAAGTATTGAAAATAAAAACAAAGGTCGTCTGAAAATTTTCAGACGACCTTGTCCATTCCTGTTTACACAGTTTGCGAGTATTTGGCTTTGGTTTCTTTATGGCGCAGATGGTAGTCGAACACCATGGCGATGTTGCGGATCAGGAAACGGCCCTTCGGCGTAACGGTCAGGCTGTGCGGTTTGAGACGGACCAGGCCGAGGGTTTCCAGTTGCTTCATATCTTCCAGTTCGGCTGCAAAATAGCGGCTAAACGGAATGCCGAACACGCTTTCATAGATTTGATAATCAAGCGAGAAGCGGCACATTAAATCCTGAATGATGTTGCGGCGCAGGATGTCGTCTTGATTAAGTTGGTAGCCGCGCATAATCGGCAGATGTCCGGCATCGAGTGCGGCGTAATAGGCATCGATGTCGCGCTCGTTTTGGGAGTAGGTGCTGCCGATTTTGCCGATAGAGGACACGCCGATCGCTACCAAATCGCAGTCGGCATAGGTTGAATAGCCTTGGAAGTTGCGTTGCAGGAAGCCTTCTTTGAGGGCGATGGAGAGTTCGTCGTCAGGTTTGGCAAAGTGGTCCATACCGATGAAGACATAGCCGCGCTCGGTCAGGGTTTGAACGCAATATTGCAGCATATCGAGTTTTTCTTCGCTGCCGGGTACGACATTGGTGTCGATACGGCGTTGCGGTTTGAAGATATGCGGCAGGTGGGCGTAGTGGTAAAGGGCGAGGCGGTCGGGATCGAGGGACAAGACCGTGTCGATGGTGGTTTTGATGCTTTCGGTGTTTTGGTGCGGCAGGCCGTAAATTAAATCGACGCTGACTGATTTAAATCCGGCTTCACGCGCGGCATCAATCACTTCTTTGGTTTCTTCGTAGCTTTGAATACGGTTGACGGCTTCCTGCACTTTAGGGTCAAAGTCTTGAATACCGACACTCATGCGGTTGAAACCAAGTTTGCCCAGTTTGAGGACAGTTTTGCGGCTGACTTTGCGCGGGTCGATTTCGATGGAGTATTCGCCGTTGGGAATCAGCTGGAAGTATTTACGAATCATGTCGAAGACGCGTTCGAGTTGGTCGTCGCTCAGGAATGTGGGCGTGCCGCCGCCGAAGTGGAGCTGCGCGAGCTGGTGTCTTCCGCCCAAATGCGGTGCCAGCAATTCCATTTCTTTTTCCAGATACTGGATATAGGCATCGGCACGGCTTTTGTCTTTGGTAATGATTTTGTTGCAGCCGCAGTAGTAGCAGATGGTATTGCAGAAGGGAATGTGGATGTAGAGCGAAAGGGGTTTGTTAAGCGCTCCCGTATTGCGCAGGCTTAAAGCTTGGATATATTCGGCTTCTTTAAAGCCTTCATGGAAGCGGTCGGCAGTCGGATAGGAGGTATAACGAGGGCCGCTTGATGGCAAACTGGCAATCAATTCACGGTCAAATTCCGGTAATTCGTTGTTTGTGTTGGTGTTATTTGAGATGGGGATGATTTTCATGGTCGGGCTTGTAGTATAAAGTAGGGAAATTAGGGAAAATTTTAGTCAAAATTTCGATAGTTTGGTAGAATGCCTGATAATGATATGCCGACTTTGACTTGGGTCAATAGTTATTCGGCTTCATCAGGGATTTATAGAACTATGCAGATTAAGGGTGCGTTATGGCCACACACAATGCAACACATCAAATGAAAACCTTGTGTTCCACATGTTCTTTACGCGAGCTGTGTTTGCCTGTCGGACTGATGCCTAACGAATTTTCACAATTAGACGCGGTTATTCGTCAAAGCCGCCGTCTGAAAAAAGGTGAATACCTGTTCCGTGCCGGCGAGCCGTTTACCTCTTTGTTTGCCATCCGTGCGGGCTTCTTTAAAACAACAGTCGCCAGCCAAGATGGACGAGATCAGGTAACCGGCTTTTTTATGTCTGGCGAGCTGATCGGTATGGATGGGATTTGTTCCCATATTCACAGCTGTGATGCTGTGGCTTTGGAAGACAGCGAGGTATGCGAGCTTCCATTTACGCATATTGAAGAACTCGGTCAGGATATTCCTAGCCTCCGCTCTCACTTTTTCCGCTTGATGAGCCGCGAAATTGTCCGAGATCAGGGCGTTATGCTGCTTTTAGGCAATATGCGCGCCGAAGAGCGATTGGCAGCATTCTTGCTTAACCTGTCTCAGCGTCTCTATTCACGAGGTTTTGCCGCCAATGATTTTATCTTACGGATGTCGCGTGAGGAAATCGGCAGCTATTTGGGACTGAAACTGGAAACAGTCAGCCGCACCTTGTCTAAATTCCATCATGAAGGCTTGATTTCGGTTGAACACAAGCACATCAAAATCTTAGATGCGACAACCTTGAAGAAAATGGTTTCCGGTTGTTCGCACGCTATCTGAATCTTAGGCCGTCTGAAATATTTCAGACGGCCTTTTTAACAAGAATTAAAGAATAATTGTTAAGTTACGAAAGTGATAGTCAGATATTAAATTGAAAAATCTTCAACAACCGGCGTGTACAGAATGCGGTCGACCACTTCTCTGGTCAGTTTCGGTGCAAACATCTGGATAAAGTCATACGCGTAACCTCGCAGGTAGGTATCGGTGCGTAAGGCTATCCAAGTGGGCGACGGTTCAAATAAGTGTGCCGCATCAATAAGCTGTAAATCTTGATCGATAACGGGATCGTACGCCATTTTGGCCATCAAACCAACGCCCAAGCCTAAGCGGACATACGTCTTCAGTACATCCGTATCGGCAGACGATAAGGCAACATCAGGTTGCTCAATATGCGCTTTATTAAATGTACGCGCAATGCTGCTGCCGGAATTAAAAGCAAATTCGTAAGTAACCAGCGGAAAAGAAGCTAAATCTTCAAGGCTTAAAGGATTGCGGCAGTCCAAAAGAGGGTGGTCGTGCGGAACAATGACGGCATGGTTCCATTCGTAGCAGGGCAGCTTGCCCAACTCAGGATGATCATCAATGCGTTCAGTAATAATTGCCAAATCAGCTTCGCCGCTGCTGACCATTTGCGCAATGGCAGAAGGGCTGCCTTGTTTGATGGTCAAATTGACCTTAGGGTAGTTTTTGACAAATTCCGCAACGATTTTGGGCAAAGCATAACGCGCCTGGGTATGCGTTGTCGCGATGGTCAACGAGCCGCTGTCATGATCGGTAAACTCGCTGCCGATATTTTTAATGTTTTGTACATCACGCAGAATCCGTTCCGAAATCTCTAATACGGCTTTGCCCGGCTGCGAAACGGAAACCACACGTTTGCCGCTGCGGATAAAAATTTGAATACCCAATTCTTCTTCAAGCAGGCGGATTTGTTTGGAAATGCCGGGCTGGGATGTGAAAAGCGCATCGGCGGCTTCGGAGACATTCAGATTGTGTCGGTAAACCTCAAGGGCATAACGTAATTGTTGCAGTTTCATGGTGGCAGTACCGAATACGTTGTTAATGTGGATTTTGTGCGACAAACGGCATGTAATTTAACATATTTTGCCCAGTTTTGCCCCGAGTTTTGAAAATGGTTGTTTTTAATGAAAATATCTTTTAACGATATGAAAACGGGAAATTCAGGAAAGAAGAGGGAAAGGGGTTTTGTTGTTTTTGTACAACTTAAGGTGGATGAATTGTCTGATTTTGCCCTAAATTAATGACACAAGATTGATTTTTCGGCATGATTAACTACTAGGAAGCAGGCACTTCATGATTGTTTGAAGGCATCGAGTATTGACAGTTTGCCTTGCGCTTCTTTATAGTGCAACCTGATATATCCGATTTGCCGCTGTTTTGATACTGCGGCCTGTATATTGGTAATTTGCTGCGGCTGCTTCCTGTATCCGCCGCATAACAATTTTGATGAGGGAATAAAATGACCAAACAGCTGAAATTAAGCGCATTGTTCGTTGCCTTGGTTGCCTCCGGCACCGCTATGGCCAGCGAAGCGCACACCAAACACGGTTACACCGTAAGCAGCCAATCTCAAGAAATCGTCCGTAACAACTACGGCGAATGCTGGAAAAACAGCTACTTCGACAAAGCTACCCAAGGCCGTGTTGAATGTGGTGATCGTGAAGCAGTTGCTCCTGTACAACAAGCTCCTGAGTATGTTGATGAAACTGTTTCTCTGTCTACTAAAACTCTGTTCGGCTTCGACAAAGACAACCTGCGTCCTGAAGCTCAAGAAAACCTGGACGCTTTGGCTCAACGCCTGAGCAACAAAAACGTAGAAACTGTACGTGTTGAAGGTCACACTGACTTCATGGGTTCTGAGCAATACAACCAAGCTCTGTCTGAGCGTCGTGCTAACGTAGTTGCTAACTACTTGGTAGGCCGTGGCGTTGCTTCTAGCAAAATCTCTGCAGTAGGTCTGGGCGAGTCTCAAGCTCAAATGACTGCTACTTGTGAAGCTGAAGTTGCTAAACTGGGCAAAAAAGTTTCTAAAGCTAAGAAACGTGCTGCTCTTATCGCTTGTATCGAACCTGACCGTCGCGTTGATGTTAAAATTCGCAGCGTTGTTACTCGTCAAGTTGCTCCAGGCCAAACTATCGAAGGTCAAGGCGAATTGCCTGCTACTGATGAAGGTTGGATCCCAGCTCCTTACAATGGCGTTCACGGTTACGCTAAACCTTAATCGGTTTGTGAAAAATGCCCTGCAATATGCAGGGCATTTTTTTATAGTTTATATTTGAAGAGTCGGGGAATTTATGATTCAAAATAAAAGGCCGTCTGAAAAATTTATTTTCAGACGGCCTTTTATTAAGACGGATTAGTTTGGCTTGGGCCATTTCCATACGCAGATGGCTGCCAGTATCGTACAAATCAAAAAGATAATACTGGATAAGCCGTGCCAAACACCGAATGTTCCACCTACTAGGGACAGCAGCCAGTTATCCAGCCCATATTTGTGTGCTTCGATAACCGGCGTAACCAAAAGATGGTTGCAGGCTAAGAGTAGCCAAAGTACCAAGATCCACCAAGAAAGTGAGGCCAGTTGCCGTCTGAAAAAGGCATAGGCTGCGCCAAAAATAACTAAGCCACATAGTGCTGTGATGGCAAATGAAATGCCGGCAATTTCTCCCGCCTGCATTTTAGGCAGAAGGCGGAACAGGATAGGGGCGGTAACATAACCTGCTGTTAGCTGCATACCGAGCCACATAGCGGCAGCGGTTTGGATAATTTTGTACAGTAGATTCATTATGTTTCTCCTGGGAATATTTCACTTTTTCTATTATGATGTTTTGGTACAACAAAAGGCCGTCTGAAAATGTTTTCAGACGGCCTTTTGTTTATTTAAATATATTGCACGGCAATGATGTCATATTCACGTACGCCGCCGGGTGCTTGAACTTCTGCAACATCGCCTTCTTCTTTGCCGATTAGGGCGCGGGCAATGGGGGAGCCAACGTAGATTTTGCGTTCTTTGATGTCTGCTTCATCTTCACCAACGATTTGGTAGGTGACTTGTTCTTCGGTTTCCAAATCTTCCAGTGTTACAGTTGTGCCGAACACGATTTTACCTTCTGCATGGATTTCGGCAGGGTTGATGATGTGTGCCATAGAGAGTTTGTGTTCCAACTCGGCGATTCGGCCTTCGATAAAGCCTTGACGCTCTTTGGCGGCTTCGTATTCTGCGTTTTCAGACAAGTCGCCGTGCGAACGTGCTTCGGCGATGGCTTCGATGACTTCTGGGCGTGCTACGCTTTTGAGGTGTTGAAGTTCTTGTTTCAACAATTCTGCACCACGGACGGTCAAAGGGATTTTTTGCATTGAATTCTCCATGAAAGCATGATGATGCTTTTAAAATTTTATCCGGCCACGCGCGGTAGCCGGATTGGAAATAAAAATACAAGCCGCCAAAGCTTGGCGGCTTGATGAATAAATAAGTAATGTCTGTATTCTACCAAATTCTGCCGAAACCGCAATGATTAAAACGGATTTTCAGTAAAGTGTTGTTTTCTGTCTATTTTGTTTTTCAGACGGCCTAAAAACTAAATATTGAAGTATTTCAACGCTGCATTGGAAAAACGGTTTCTTAAATGAATGTTTTTGATTAAAATACCTGTTGCTAATTCGTAGTGATTAGTCTGCTTTAACTATATAAAGAGAAAATATGGAAACAAAACCAACTTCCCAAAATGAACAACAGGCTAACCGCCGTTATTTGACTGTTTGGCGATGGCATTTTTATGCCGGACTTTTGGTTGCGCCGTTTTTAACCCTGCTGGCTGTTACAGGGTTGGGAATGCTGCTATTCGCCAATATTACCGGTAAAGAAGGCGAACGCATACATATTACGCCGCAGGCAGTGGTGCAGCCTTTGTCGGCTCAGGCTGAGGCCGCCAGACAGTTTGTGAATCCGGAAACTGCTTCTGTAGTGCAATATATTGCGCCGCGCGCAGATGATATGGTTGCCGTATTCCGCGTGAACAATGATGATAAAGCCACTATGGTTGCCGTTGATCCCTATACGGCAAAAGTTGTGAATACGATGCCGCGCGGTCAAGGCTGGTATCACACGATGGACGAAATCCACGGCGATATGATGATCGGCCCGGTGGGCGACTATCTGCTGGAAACTGCCGCGTCGCTGACCATCCTGATGATAATCACGGGGATTTATTTGTGGTGGGCGAAACAGCGCAGCCTGAAATCCATGCTTGTGCCGAAAGCAGGCAAAGGACGCACATGGTGGCGTAGCATGCACGGCGCATTTGGCTCTTGGGTTTCTTTGATTTTGTTGCTGTTCTGTCTGTCAGGTATTGCTTGGGCAGGTATTTGGGGGGGTAAAGCGGTTCAGGCGTGGAGCCAATTTCCTGCGGGTAAATGGGGCGTCGAGCCTAATCCGGTATCTTCCGTTCCAACCCATGGTGATGTGCTGAACGACGGTAAATCTAAAGAAGTGCCATGGATTTTGGAGTTGACGCCTATGCCGGTTTCCGGTACGACAATGGGTGAAAACGGCATTAATCCAAGCGAGCCGATGACTTTGGAGACGGTTGACCGCTTTGCACGTGAAATTGGCTTTAAAGGCCGTTATCAGCTCAATTTACCCAAAGGTGAGACCGGTGTATGGACGTTGTCGCAAGACTCAATGAGTTACGATATGATTAGTCCGACCGCTGACCGCACGGTACACATCGATCAATACAGCGGTAAAATTCTGGCTGATATTCATTTCGACGATTACAACTGGTTTGGTAAATTCATGGCGGCAAGCATTGCTTTGCATATGGGTACATTGGGCTGGTGGAGCGTATTGGCAAATGTCTTGTTCTGTCTGGCGATTATCTTTATCTGTGTCAGCGGCTGTGTAATGTGGTGGAAACGCCGTCCTTCGGAAGCACGTGGTTTGGTTCCTCCTGCACAGAAAATCAAATTGCCGGTATGGTGGGCAATGGCTGTGCCACTTCTGATTTTGGCTGTGATTTTCCCAACAGCCATTGCTGCAATCGCTGTTATTTGGATTTTGGATACACTGTTGTTGTCGCGTATCCCGGCATTGGCAAGATGGTTTAAATAACCGTCCGATGTGATTAAAGGCCGTCTGAATCTTTTGTTTCAGACGGCCTTTGTTATAAAGGTCAAAAGAATTAGGGGATTATGATTCTATTTCAGTTTATGCGTGAGGTGTTTATTGTGATTAGCTTGCAGGATTGTGTAAGAAAGACAAGGAGTTTTTGTATAAAAAACAAAAAACCCACTTCATTGAAGTGGGTTTTTGATGAAAGCTATTAACCTTTGCGAGCAGGCAATTTTTCTTTAATGCGAGCTGCTTTACCGGTCAGGCCGCGCAAGTAGTACAGTTTGGCGCGACGTACGTCACCACGGCGTTTAACTTCGATTTTTTCTACGGTAGGAGAGTACAGTTGGAAAGTACGTTCTACACCTTCGCCGCTAGAGATTTTGCGAACGATGAAGTTGCTGTTCAGGCCACGGTTGCGGCGAGCGATAACAACACCTTCGTATGCTTGCAGACGGCTGCGAGAACCCTCAACCACGCGTACAGATACGACAACGGTGTCGCCTGGAGCGAATTCAGGGATTTCTTTGTTCAAGCGAGCGATTTCTTCTTGCTCTAATTGTTGAATCAAGTTCATTTGTTTTTCCTAAGTTATGATTGGATTTCCTGTTGCTCTTGCAAGATTTCTTTTAAGAGGCGGGATTCCTTTGGGATTAAACTGCGCTTTTCCAATAAATCAGGTCGGCGCTCTAAAGTGCGTCGCAGCGATTGTTTCAATCGCCACTCGGCAATCAAGCCATGATTTCCTGAGCGTAAGACATCGGGAACCATCATGCCTTGGAATTCTACGGGTTTGGTGTAATGAGGACAGTCTAAAAGGCCGTCTGAAAACGAGTCTTGTTCGGCTGACTGTATATCGCCCAATACACCCGGAACCAATCTTAAGACGGCATCCATCAACATCATGGCGGGTAATTCACCGCCCGAGACGACAAAGTCGCCAATGCTGATTTCTTCGTCCACACTGCTTTGCAGCAGTCTTTCATCTATGCCTTCATAGCGTCCGCATAGAAGAACAAGATGGGGCAGTTCGGCAAGTTCTGCAGCTTTTTTATGTGTCAGCGGCTGACCTTGCGGACTGAGATAAATTACTTTGGCAGGTTTTTGCGAGTTTGCTTTGGCTTCTTCAATTGCCGCTTGAAGCGGCGGCGCCATCATAATCATTCCCGGACCACCTCCGAAGGGGCGATCATCGATATAGCCAAGTTTGTTGTCGGCAAATTTTCGGGGATTGATGGCTTGAAACTGCCAAAGATTTTGTTTTCTTGCTCTGCCTGTAACGCCATATTCGACAATGCTGTCGAACATCTCTGGGAAAATGGTGATGGCTTGAATCAGCATCAGTAGTCCAAACCCCAGTCGGCGATAATGGTTTTGCTGTCGGTATCGACAGATTCGATATAGTTGGAGACAAAGGGAATCAGGATTTGTCCGTGTTCGCCTTTAATCATCAAAACATCATTTGCACCGGTTTCCATCAGGTTGCTGACTTTGCCGAGGACGATGTTTTCTTTGTTGATGACGGTCATGCCGACTAAATCTGCCCAGTAGTATTCGTCTTCCTCAGTAGGGGCGAATGACTCTCTGGGGATTTCGATGGTATAGCCGCGCAAGGCAAATGCTTGGTCGCGATCGTCTATACCTTCAAATTTGACCTGAAGTTCGCCATTGACAATTTTACCTGCCTCAAGCACAACATTCAGGGTTTTGCCATCCTTGCACAACTGCCACTCGGGGTAGTCCAGCAGGCTGTCGGTATATTCGGTATTGGCGGCAATTTTAAGCCAGCCTTTAATACCGAATACGCCTTTGATGTAGCCCATGGCTACCCGTTTTTGAGTGTCTGTCATGGTCATTTTGGCTGATTAAGCAGCGATTTTTTGCTCTTTAATCAGTTTGGCAACTGCGTCGCTAACTTTCGCGCCTTGAGCAACCCAGTGGTTGATGCGGTCTGCGTCGAAACGTACGCGTTCTTGTTTTTCGTTGGCAACGGGGTTGTAGAAACCTACGCGCTCGATGAAGCGGCCGTCACGACGGTTGCGAGAGTCGGTTACGACTACGTTGAAGAAAGGGCGGTGTTTTGAGCCGCCGCGAGCCAAACGGATAACTACCATTTTGAGTCCTTTTGAAAAATGCGGATATATAGAAACCGCTAATTTTAGGATATTTCACACGGGTTATGCAAGTTTTTATTTGTTTTTGTTGCTGTTTTGCCATTCGTTCAAATCGAGGCTGGCTTGATACAGGCCGCGGTCGGTTTCAGATGGTGTGACAGTAAAGCCTGATTTTTCAGCGAGTTTGAGCATCGGTGTGTTTTCTTTGAGGATTTTCGCATTCATGGTTTGGTAACCTTGCTGTGTGGCAGTTTGGATAATCAGGCTCATCATTTTGCCGGCCAAGCCGGTTTTGCGTGCTTCAGGCGCTAAAGTAATGCCGAACTCGCACTCATTGCGATTGATGCGGCTGTAGCGGCTGACTGCGACGATACGGCCGTCTGAAGTGAAGGCTGCCCATACGCATTCGGTATGGAAATCGGGACGGGTCAGCCGTGCAAGTGTGGGCAGCGGCAACTCGTTGGTATGGGTCATGAAGCGCGTATAGCGGTCGGCCGCGGGTAATTGGCGGACAAATTTTTGTTTGGCTTCGGCATCTTCAGGCTCTAGTGCGCGGATGTGCAGTGTGCTGCCGTCGGGCAGGGTAAAGGTATCGGTTTGGTTCGGATAGGGTGCAAGTACGTTTTGTATCTTGGGCGTTTCGGTTTTAGGGTGAAGCAGTTCGGATGCAGCTTCGCCGGTGTTGCGTAGGAATTCGGCTGCGGCCGGATTTTTTTGTTGGAGGTAAGCGGCGGCGCTTTGCATTTTGGCGGCGGCCTGTTCCAAGGTTTGGACGGCTTTTTTGGGGATTTTGGTTGTTGGTGCAACCGGTTTTTCCACGATTTCGGGAATAATAGTGCTGCTGTATTGGCTGCCGTTGTAGTTGAGGATAATGTCGCCGATATGCTGGTTGTTGTGGATAAGCGTGTTTAGGGAATGCAGGAATTGATTGAGAACGGAAGTGTTGTCGAGTTCTACAAACTGGCTTAAACGCTGGATATCGAGCGTGGTAAAGGGAGGTAATGCGGCTTCGGTTTGGCCGTTGTAATTGGCGGTAAGGATGTTGCCGTAAATGGCATGACGGCTGAACCGGAATTGGACGGCATGGTGTTTTTGGGTTTGGCACGGAGGCAGGTATAGGGCTTCCGCCATCAGTTCGGTTTGGCCGGATGCAATGGCTTTATCGATATTTTTGCTTTTAGGTGTTTTCAGACGGCCTGTTTTGGCTTGGGCAGGGGTATTTTGCACTTGTTGCAAATAGGCTGTTTGATTGCGGAAATAAAGTGTCAGTAAGGCTTCTTCCGGCGTGTTAAACCGTGTCAGGCCGTCTGAAAAACGATAGCTGACGAGAATGGGCTTACTGGTTTTTTGTGCCAAATTATCCAGAGTTTGATGAATGCTGTACGCATCCGGCGTATCTGGCGAAATAATGCCGAGCAGGGCTTGAGTATGCGGATTTTGTAATTGTTCGAGTGCCAGACGGTGGATGCGTGCAGGCGTTGGGTTGCTGCCGATGCAGCCTTGTCGGATGAATGGTGCATCGGTTGGGAGGTCGAGGGTCAATTCGCAGGCATCGGCGGTACTTCGCAGCCATTCTATCGGCGTGTCGGATAGAATGGTGGGGTTGGTAATGACGGGAATGCCGGAAAGGTGGGCTTTTAGGGTTGCTTCCAGTTCGGCGGTATTGAATACCGGTTGGAAATTGCAGTGGCGGCTGAGGCTGCGCAGGATGGCTTTGTCTGTGTCGTCGGTGTAGTGTGTGGACAACAGGATAAGCGGGGTGTGGCGTGTAAAGTGGCGGATGGCACTGAACAGCTCGCGTTGGTTTTCGGCCGGATTGTAGTGGATAACGGCAACTTTGGTATGGCGGTTGTGGCCGAAGCGGTTGAGCCAGTCGGCGGATGTGGTGGGGCTTAGGTCATAGTTGAGGCTGATGTGGCGTGATACGCCTTGGTGCAGCGTGTTCAGCAGGTGGTTGATGTTGCGGCTGACGGTGCTGTGGCCGGTCAGTAACGCGATATGGCCGGCTGGATAGTCGGCTTGGGTGCTGATGTTGAGGTTGAGCGAGGGGAGTTGGATGCCTGCGCTGTTGCACACGCTGATGTTCAATTCGTCACCGTGATGTTTTTGAATGATGGAGCGGGCGTTTTTGCAGGATTCGGGCGGCAGGTTTTCCCAATCTTGAATCAGGATAATGTGGCGCAGGTCTTTTTTACGGCAGGCTTTGAACAGCGAGTCGTAATGGTCGGGCGGGATAACGGCAACAACCAAGTCGGCTTGTCCCGGGATTTTGCTGAGGCTGGAGTAGGAGGGAATGCCTGCGACACTGCTGTGTCGAAGATTGACGGGGGTGATTTTGCCTTGATATGAGGAACCGAGCAGGTGGCTGAAAATGCGTTCGCCAAGGCTGTGCGGACGTTCGCTGGCGCCGACGAGGATGATGTGTTCAGGCATGAAGAAGTAGCCGGTTTGGGCAGTTGCACTCATGAGGGTTCCTTATTTGTGTTTTTGGCCGTCTGAAAAGTTTCAGACGGCCTTATTTTTAGACTTCTTTTTTGTCTCCGGCTTTCTTTTTGGGAAGGATAAAGCGCATCCTCAGGCCGTTGGGTTTGACATTTTCAGCAATGATTTTACCGCAGTGCTGTTCCATAATGTGCTGCGTCAAGGCAAGCCCTAAACCTGTACCGGGTTTGTGTGCGCTGGAGTCGGCGCGATAAAAGGCAGTGAAAATATGCGGAAGTTGCATTTCATCTACGCCAGGCCCGTTGTCGGTAACATCGATAATCCAGTTTTTGCCATCTTGTCCAATATGGGTTTGAATGGTGCTGCCTTCCGGACTGTAATTGATGGCATTGCGGATAACGTTGTCAAAGGCACGGTATAGATAGCCTTCGTTGGCGCTGACCACGGCATTTTCAGGGATTTTTGGATCAATGCTCAGGGTAACGCTTTGGTTGTTTTGGTGTGCAATGCTTTGGTTGTCCTCAATCAAGTTAGTCAGGAAAGGAACGAGTTTGAGGTTTTCTTTTTCCAAAGGAATATTGGAAGTTTCCAAGCGGGAGAGGGTCAACAATTCGCCGACCAAAGTATCCATGCGTACCAGTTCACCTTCAAGGCGCTTGAGGTATTGCTCTTGTTTTTGCGGCTGAGCTTGAATCAGGCCGACAATCGCCTGCATACGCGCCAGCGGCGAACGCAATTCATGCGAAACGTGGTGAAGTAGATGGCGCTCTTTGGCAACAAGTTTTTCAAGTTTTTCGGCCATTTTGTCGAACTGCACAGCGAGGTGGGACAATTCGTCGTCACGGTCGTCAACTTGTTGGGAAATGCGGGTCTCAAGTTCGCCGTTGGCTACTCTGTCCATGCCGCCACCCAAAATTTTAATAGGCTTGGTAATGTTGTTGGCAAGGATGTATGCCATCAAGAGCCCCACAACGATGATAAAAGACAGAATGATAAATTCGTGCCAAATAGGCGAAAGCGGCAAGCCGGGAATGAAGAGTGGGCTAGGGGGGCGTTGGGCTTGATGATTGTCCCAGCCTTTAATAAAGAAGAGGTATTCTTCGCCGAAACGGTCGTATTCGATGTGTGCCAAATCAGATTCGGGGTTGTTGATGGCAAAGATACGGGCGCGCTCAATGGAGAGGCTGTCGATGTTTCGGCCTAAAATATCTTTTTTATCGTCGCCGGTAATGACATAAACGGCATTGGAAACCGGATTGTTTTTCCATTCGGAAAGAATTTCGCGCGCACCGCTGTCTCCGCGTGAGTTGAATGCGGAAATGATGCTGCTCATCAATGTGGTTTCGATGGTGCGGCGTTGGTTGAATTGGTTTTCGGCAAGGGTGTTTTGTACCAGCCAAAATGAAAAACTCGCCACAAAGATTGCGCAGACGATGACTGCGCAAAATGTGGCGAAGATGCGTTGAAACAGTTTCATTGATCTGTTTAATCTTTAGTTTTTAACAAACAGGTAGCCTAAGCCGCGTACAGTTTGAATCAGGGAAGCATCGCCCAATTTGTGGCGGATGCTGGAGATGTGTACGTCGATGCTGCGGTCAAATTTAGCCAGTTTGCGGTCGAGTGCCTCGATAGATAGAGTTTCTTTGCTGACAACTTGTCCGGCGTGGCGCATCAAAACTTCAAGCAGATTAAACTCGGTGCTGGTCAATTCAAGCGGAGTGTCTTTGATGCTGGCTTGGCGTTTGGCAGGGTAGAGGACAACGTCGCTGACAGAAATGCTGTTCGGCGCGTTGTTTTGTTCGTTGCTGTGTTGTGCACGGCGCAAGATGGCGTTGATACGTGCCAAGAGTTCGCGCGGTGTGCATGGTTTCGGTACGTAATCGTCCGCACCCATTTCTAAACCGATAATGCGGTCGATGTCGTCACCTTTTGCGGTCAGCATGATGATGGGCACAGTGCTTTGGGTACGTACGTTTTTCAGTACGTCCAAACCGTTCATTTTAGGCATCATGGAGTCTAATACGATGACATCGTATTGTCCGGTCAGAATTTCTTGAACGCCGGCTTCGCCGTCAGGAACGCTGTGAACGTTGAGGCCTTCGGCAGTCAGGTATTCGGTCAGCAATTCGGTCAAGAGGGCATCGTCATCTACGAGTAATACGCGACTCATGGAATTTCCTTTTCGTGATTGTATGCGCCGTGGCACTAAATAGGCGGTGCGGCGATTAAAATAGAGTTGTATTCAATCTTAACATGCAATCTGCTTTTGTTGATAGCGTAATTTTCTGTGCTTTTGCGCTTTTTTGCATAGAAACTTGTCGCTCTTTACATTTCCAGACGGCCTGTAAGGACAAACTGACAATTGAGTGAGTTTTGTTTAGGGTTTATCACAAGATTTGGCAGTTTGGTGTTTCGGTGCATTGATGAAATCTTTGCAATCAGACAAAAGTTTGGGCAGCAGTGGGGCGAATGCCGGATGGCTGCGTATTTTGTCGGCGTAGAAATACATCATATAGGGGTAATAATATTGCACTGCCTGCATCCATTGCGCACCTTCTTCTTTTTTGCCTTGTCGGTAGAGGTAGAGGCCAACTTGATAGGCGTTAGAGTAGGGGCGGTAGGTCAGGGCTTTAAGTGCGGCCTCTTCTGCCCATGGGCGGATGTAGGCATCGGTCGGGTCGGCACGTTTGCTCAAACTTAAATCGGCGTAATAGGCAAGCATAGGGCTTTCTTTGGAAAGCTGCTGCAAACCGTCGATTTTGTTTTGGACTGTTTGCGGATCGTCGGTTTTCCCTATACGGCTATATTGGGTCAGATTTTGATATTCCCAGCTGAGGTTTGCCATGCCGATTAAAATCGATAAAGCGGCTATACCGCCTGCCCACTGTCTGATTCGGGTAGATAAAGGGCCGTCTGAAACATCTTTTGGATAAGAAGGTGTCAGCGATAGAATCAGGCTGAATACGGTGAGAAAATAAATATACCAAAGCGGATATTCGAGCATGCTGTGGCAGAGGCTGACGGCGGCGGCGGTCAGCAAAAACAGGGAAGCCGGCGTTTGGTTGCGGCCCGACAGTCGCCATACGGCTGCAAGCAGGGTTAAGGTTGCAAGCAAGGTGCCGGCAATGCCCATTTCAGACAATAACTGCATGACGATATTGTGCGAATGGGTAAACAGTACGCCGAGAATATTGTTGGGGAAGTATTGTTGTTGGGCATTGATCAGGAAGGTTTGCTGGGCAAAGCTGTTCCAGCCATGTCCGAACCAAGGTGCGGATTGAAAGGCAATCCATGCCTTGCTCCATTCGATTTGGCGCATGGAGCCTTCAAAACCGCTGGTGCCTGCGCGTTCGACAGCGGTTTCGTATTTGATGTTGCCAAACAAATCTAACAGGCTGCCCATGCCGAATTGGAAAGCGGCGGCCAGGATGGCGGTCAGAAGGAAAATGCACAGTGCGCGTTTGTGTTGGAAACGGGTACGCCAAAACCATAACGGCGTAATCAGGAATAGGGCGGCAATGTAGCCCAAGATGGTGCGCGAGTTGACAAGGCCGAGGGTCGCAGTCAATGCCAATACGAACAGAAAACCTGCTGCATTGGACATTTTGCGCGCCGTCCATAAATAGGATGCCGCTAAAATACCCCACATCAAATAATGTCCCAAATGATTGCGCTGGCCGAGTTGGCCGTTTACGGTGCCGTTGCTTCGGGCGACGATGCCGTTCAACCACTCTACGTTGGACCAACCTTTAAATTGCAACCAAACGATGGCAGCCTGTATGGTTGCACCTATCAATAAAGACCAAGCAAAGATGCTGACGACACGTTCCTGTCCGTAAGCTGCTATCCAGCCACGCACCGACCATGCGCCCAGTGCCAAAATGACAAAGGTCCAGGCGGTGATGTCGCTCATACCGGGGTAGATGGAATGCATGAGGCGCACTTGGAGCGACCAAAATGAGGCCATGGCAAACAAGCCGATACTGAGTGCAGGAAGGCGGATATTCAACAGGCCTTTGTGTGCGCTAATCAATGTCAGTACCAATGAGCCACTCAGCGAGATGGCTTCTAAATAAAAGCTGGGCAGTGGACCGACTCGGTAGAGTGAAAGAAAAGGGACGGCACAAATCCAAAGAAAACTGAGCCATAAAGGCCAAAAGGTTTTCACTGAAGATTCAGTCAGGCCGTCTGAAAGTGTGTGGTAGGTCATTTTGATGTATGTTTTTGTTGTTTGATAAATGCAAGGCAGCCGAGGAAAAAGGCAATGCACAATAATACGGAAACGGCGGCGCAAATCCGGCTGGCGACGGTTGTGTCGGCCAGGCGCATACAGGCTTCGGCAAAGTAAATCAGAATCAGCATGGAGCTGTATTGATAAGTGTAGATGCGTTTTTTCAAAATACCGGTCAACGGCAGGCACAGCGGCAGGGCTTTCAGTGCCAGCCATGAGCCGCCTTCACGCAATGGTGCGATCCACAATTCCCATGACAAGGAAAGCAGAATCAGCAGGATAAGGCTTATGGAAGTTGCAAGATAAGGTAATGGGGAGCGTGTATTGTTCACAATATTGAGGGCGTAAAGCCGTACTGGAAAACTTAAAATTATACCGCTAAAAAGGCAGGGTAAGCCAAGAATATTGCTTAAAGATGCTGAAGAAAGGATTTATTGTTTTTTCTTCAAACGAATGAAACTTTATCTTGTTTTATAGTCTTATCAATATATATATCTAGTAAAGATTGTGCTACTATTATAAACACTTTATCTCAGGAGGATAGAAAACCATGAATCGCGTTGCTGATGTTATCCGTGATGACATTAAAGTAATGACAGCCTATCAGGTTGCCGATTTGCCGGAAGGTTTTATTAAGTTGGACGCCATGGAGTGTCCGCATCATCCTTTCGCCGGGTATGAATCTTTATTGTCAGAATGGGCGGATTTGGCAAAGCAGGCACCGATTCATTTGTATCCTCATGCTGCCAAGAGCGGTATTTATGAAGAATTGAGGGAGGTTTTCGGTATTCCCGATAAGGCGGAAATCGCGTTAGGCAACGGCTCCGACGAGCTTATCCAATTTTTGACTATGCTGGTTGCCAAACCAAATGCGCGTGTATTGGGTATTGAGCCAAGTTTCGTTATGTATCGTCATAATGCCGCGCTTTATGGCATGGAATATGTCAGCGTTCCCTTAAATACGGATTTCACTTTAAATCTCCCTGCCGTTTTGTCCGCTATCGAGCAACATCAGCCGTCATTAATTTTTATTGCCTATCCCAATAATCCTACCGGCGTGTGCTTTAAACGAGAAGAAGTAGAGGAGGTCATTCGTGCGGCTACCGGCATTGTGGTTGTCGATGAGGCATATGGCGCGTTTCATCATGACAGTTTCCTTCTGTGGGCGGGCGAAGTCGAAAATCTGGTCGTAATGCGCACCATCAGTAAAATCGGCTTTGCAGGCTTGCGGATGGGATATGCGGCGGCAAGTCCAAGCATTATGGGTGAACTGGCTAAAATTCTTCCGCCTTACAACATGAATCAATTAAGCTTGGCGGCGGCAAAATTCTCATTGAAACATCATCAAATCATTCAGCAAAACATTGATACATTAAAAAATGAGCGTTCGCGCGTGATGAATGAATTGTTGAAATTAAACCGTTTGCAAGTTTTTCCGAGCGAAGCCAACTTTATTACCGTTCGCGTTCCTGATGCGAACGAGCTGTTTGAAACATTGAAGCAAAACCGCATACTGATTAAAAAACTGCATGGCAGCCATCCGCTTTTGGATCAGTGTGTCCGCATAACCATAGGCTCGGCAGCGCAAAATGATGCCGTCTTGGCTGTTATTAAAAACCTTTACCCCAATCTTTGATTTCAAGGAAACTACCATTATGAATAAAGCTCAATTGCATTTGACCAATTTTTTGTTACTGGTTGAAGAAGCCGGCTCATTGACCAAGCTTGCACGCGCATGCGGTTATGAAAACTCCGCCTCTTTGTCTCAGCTCAAACGCCGTTTGGAACAACAGGCAGGCGATGAGTCTGCACGCGGCATTCGTCCGAGTCTGGCTGCGAAGTTGGAATCTGGTATGCACAAACGCAAAGGCTGGATGAACCGTGATCACAGTAAAGATCAAGAAAAAGCAGCAGCGGTTGAAGCGGCGCGTTTGGAAAAACAAACTGTCGAAGCAGCCGAAGCTGGTGTTTCAACCGAAGGCCGTTTTGTTACCGTTACCCGCAATACCTGCGAAACCCAAATTACCGTCAGCCTCAATCTTGACGGTACCGGCAAATGCCGCTTGGATACCGGCGTTCCTTTCCTTGAACACATGCTTGCCCAAGTAGCGCGTCATGGTTTAATTGACTTGGATATTACCTGCAAAGGCGATTTGCACATTGACGACCATCACACGGTTGAAGACATCGGTATCGTATTGGGTCAGGCACTGAAACAAGCGCTTGGCAATAAAGCCGGCATTACCCGCTATGGCCATGCCTATGTTCCGCTGGATGAAGCGTTGAGCCGTGTAGTCATCGACCTTTCCGGCCGCCCCGGCTTGGTATACAACATCGACTTTACCCGCGCCCTGATCGGCCGTTTTGATGTTGATTTGTTTGAAGAGTTTTTCCATGGGCTTGTGAACCACAGCATGATGACCTTGCACATCGATAACTTGAGCGGCCGTAATGCGCACCATCAAGCCGAGACTGTTTTCAAAGCCTTCGGCCGCGCCCTGCGCATGGCGGTCGAATACGATCCGCGCATGATGGGTCAAACGCCTTCTACCAAAGGCACGCTGAGCGAAGAATCTGTCCAAGAAGAAGCAGAAGCCGCATCTGAAGAATAAGGCATCGTGTGAATGAATAAAGGCCGTCTGAAACCGATTGGGATTTCAGACGGCCTTTTATTATTTGTCTTGTATATCGGCAATATTTTGTTTTAAACCATCTTTTGCTACAATCATTCTCATTATTATATTAATCATTAAATGTTTTCAGACGGCCTGAGGAGAAGCAATGAAAGTAGCGATTGTTGATTATGGAATGGGAAACCTGCACTCAGTATTGAAATCTGTTCAGGCGGCGCAGGTCTTGTCTGACAAACATGCCGAGGTTTATCTGACTTCGCACCCCGAAGAGGTGATGGCGGCAGATAAGGTAATCTTTCCGGGGCAGGGTGCCATGCCGGATTGTATGTCGGCGCTGAAGGCAAGCGGTTTGGGCGAGGCAGTTTCAGACGGCCTGAAAAACAAGCCGTTTTTTGGCATTTGCGTAGGTGCGCAATTATTGTTTGAACACAGCGAAGAAGGCGATACAGATGGTTTGGGTTGGTTTGAAGGTCAAGTAAAACGGTTTTTGTCCAATCAAACCGATGCGCAGGGAGGCCGTCTGAAAGTACCGCATATGGGTTGGAATACAGTGTGCCAAACCCGTCCGCACCCTTTATTTCAAGACATTGGGCAGAACGAGTATTTTTATTTTGTTCACAGCTATTATTTTGCTCCGAAAAATGAAGAGATTGTTTTAGGCGTCAGCGAATATCCGAATGAATTTGCCTGCATTGTCGGTAAGGACAATGTGTTTGCCACACAGTTCCACACGGAAAAAAGCCATCAGGCAGGATTGCTGCTGCTGCGTAATTTTTTAAATTGGCAGATTTGAGGCTTTAACATAAATCTACTAAAAATCGCTAATTTGTGTAAAATATACTGAAATTGAGTAGAGGAGAAGAAAATGCTGTTGATACCTGCCATTGATTTGAAAGAAGGACGCTGTGTTCGCTTAAAACAAGGCTTGATGGAGCAGGCGACGGTGTTTTCCGATTCGCCGGCAGAGATGGCTTTGCATTGGCGCAATCAAGGCGCACGCCGTTTGCATTTGGTTGATTTGAACGGCGCATTTGCAGGTGTTCCTCAAAATTTTCCGGCAATTAAAGAAATTTTGGCCGCCGTAGCCAAAGATATTCCGGTACAGCTTGGCGGCGGTATCCGTGATTTGGGCACCATTGAAAAGTATTTGGATTTAGGGCTGACTGATGTGATTATTGGTACGGCCGCGGTAAAAAATCCTGAATTTGTGCGCGAAGCATGTAAGGCATTTCCGGGTCAGATTATCGTCGGCTTGGATGCCAAAGACGGGATGGTGGCGATAGACGGTTGGGCAACGGTAACGGAGCACCATGTCGTCGATTTGGCCAAGCGTTTTGAAGACGATGGCGTCAACAGCATTATTTATACCGATATCGGCCGCGACGGCATGATGAGCGGCGTGAATATCGAGGCTACCGTCAAATTGGCTCAATCAGTGAATATCCCGATTATCGCTTCCGGCGGCTTGACGAATTTGGACGATATCCGCGCATTGTGTGCCGTTGAAAAAGAGGGTGTGAGCGGTGCGATTACTGGTCGCGCAATTTATGAGGGAAGTATTGATTTCGCACAGGCACAAAAACTGGCCGATTCTTTGGCTTGACCTAAGTGCGTTTAATTATGCAGATTAGGGCTTTGCAAGGGGTAACAGCGCAGGAGTTGGCGCATAGCTGAAAATACCTTCAAAAGCGGCATTTTGCAAAGTCCTTAGACTTAAAATCTGTCTGAAATAATTATAAAAAACAACTCACTCAATATCTTATTTTATTAAGGGATTGGTATGCTTGAAGCGTTTGTTTTGGGTTTTTGGATTATCTGGTCATCCGATCGCGAAGTGTATCCGCTAAGCGAAAGTTTGTGGTTTACACTGATTGCAGTGATACTGCGACAGCTGACGGCGTTTGATTTGCCGATTATCGATACCTATTGGATGATTTTCAATGGGATAGTGTGGGCATTTGCCGGTTTGATTTTTTCCATAGTCGGCCGCATCGACAGCAATTTCATCATCTCCTGCATTTTGGCAATGATAGCGGGGATTGGTTATTTTCAGCTGTTGCAACATTTGCCGGATTGGTTGAGCAAATTTTTGGCCTGACGGTTTCAGACGGCCTGATAACGGATAAGAGGTATTGAGTATGGCATTGTCAAAACGAATAATTCCTTGTCTGGATGTAAAAGACGGTCGCGTGGTAAAAGGTGTCAACTTTTTGGGTTTGCGCGATGCAGGTAATCCGGTTGACGTTGCCAAACGCTACAACGATGAAGGCGCAGATGAGTTGACCTTTTTGGACATCACTGCCTCCAGCGACAATCGCGACACTATTTTGCACGTTATTGAGGCAGTCGCTTCACAAGTTTTTATTCCATTGACGGTCGGTGGCGGCGTGCGTACGGTTGCTGATATCCGTCGTCTGCTTAATGCCGGTGCCGATAAGGCCAGCATCAATACGGCCGCTGTAACCAATCCTGATTTGGTAAACGAAGCAGCCGGTTTTTTTGGTTCGCAAGCGATTGTTGTAGCCGTCGATGCCAAAGCGGTCAACCCTGAAAACACCCGTTGGGAAATCTTTACCCACGGCGGACGTAATCCGACCGGGTTGGACGCGGTGGAATGGGCTGTCGAAATGCAGCGACGCGGTGCGGGCGAGATTTTGCTGACCAGTATGGACCGGGACGGTACCAAGCAAGGTTTCAACCTGCCTTTGACACGCGCGGTCAGCGAAGCGGTCGATATTCCGGTCATTGCTTCCGGTGGCGTTGGTTCGGTTCAACACTTGGTGGACGGTATTAAAGAAGGAAAGGCCGATGCGGTATTGGCCGCCAGTATTTTCCACTTCGGCGAAGCGAGTATCCGCGAAGCGAAACTGGCCATGCGTGAAGCAGGAATCGAAGTGCGTTTGTGATTGCTATCCAAAGGCCGTCTGAAAAATATGGGAGAAAGACGCACATGTCGAATATAAACGAAACGCTGCTGAATGCCGTAAAATTTGATGAAAAAGGTTTGGTTTGCGCCATTGCCCAAGATTGGCAGACACGCCGTGTGCTGATGGTTGCCTGGATGAACGCCGAAGCCCTGCAAAAAACCGTAGAAACCGGTTTTGCCCACTATTACAGCCGTTCCCGCCAAAAACAATGGATGAAGGGCGAAGAGTCCGAACATACGCAAAAAGTACATGAATTGCGCCTGGATTGCGATGGCGACGCGGTGGTCATGCTGATTGAACAAAATGGCGGCATTGCCTGTCATACTGGGCGAGAAAGCTGTTTTTACAAAGTTTGGCAAGAGGGCGCATGGCAGACAGTCGATGCCGTGTTGAAAGATGAAGAAGCAATCTACGGACATAAACATCCTTAAGGCCGTCTGAAAGAAAATAAGAGAAACCGACCATGACCGATACTATCCTTACCCAAATTCAAAACGTCATCGATTCGCGCAAAGGCGGCGATCCTGATGCTTCTTACGTTGCCCAACTGCTGCATAAAGGCGAAGACAAGATTCTGAAAAAAGTCATCGAGGAAGCGGGTGAAACCTTGATGGCCTCTAAAGATGGCGGTGGCGAACATTTGGTTTACGAAGTGGCGGATTTGTGGTTTCATACCATGGTTTTATTGGCGCATCACGGATTGCGCGCCGAAGATGTGGTCAACGAGCTTGCGCGCCGTCAAGGTTTGTCGGGATTAGTGGAAAAAGCTTCTCGCAAAGAATCTTGAATTTATATTACAATCTCGTATTTGACTTGTTTCGGAATCCGTCTCTTGGGGCAAAAACGATTTCCCTTTTTTGGTTGAACCCCGTTATGCCCATTTTTAGACAGCCATTGGAGCCATTATGGATAATTGTATTTTCTGCAAAATCGCAACCAAAGATATTCCGGCACAAACCGTTTACGAAGACGATGAGATGCTTTGTTTCAAAGACATTCGTCCTGCCGCGCCGGTGCATCTGCTGCTGATTCCGAAAGTGCACTTCGATTCACTGGCACACGCAACCGCCGAACATCAAACCCTGTTGGGCAAAATGATGTTGAAAGTTCCTCAAATCGCCCATGAGGCAGGTTTGACCGACGGTTTCAAAACCCTGATCAACACAGGCAAAGGCGGCGGACAAGAAGTCTTCCACCTGCATATCCATATCATGGGTACGCCTGCATAACTATTATCTATTTTTAACAAATTCAAGGATTTATCATGGGTAGCTTCTCTCTCTGGCACTGGATTATCGTACTGATTATCGTCGTTTTGGTATTCGGTACCAAAAAATTGCGCAACGTCGGCAAAGACCTCGGCGGTGCGGTACATGACTTCAAACAAGGCCTGAACGAAGGTACAGACGGCAAAGATGCCAAAAAAGATGAAGTCATCGAACACAAAAAAGACGAAGACAAAGCATAATCCATGTTTGATTTCGGTTTGGGCGAATTGCTGCTGGTCGGCGTTGTCGCCCTGATAGTGCTTGGCCCCGAACGTCTGCCGCAAGCCGCGCGCACGGCCGGGCGTTTGGTCGGCAAATTGCAAGGATTCGTCAATAGCGTCAAGCAGGAACTCAACACTCAGGCTGAGTTGGACGAATTGCGCAAGGTGAAGCAGGAATTTGAAACCGCTGCATCTGAGTTTCGCGACGGTATCAAAGACTTGGGCAACGATGCACAAAAAAATCTGAGCGATATTTCAGACGGCCTCAAGCCGTGGGAACGCCTGCCCGAACAAAAAACGCCTGCCGATTTTGGAGTGGACGAGTTGGGCAATCCTTTGCCTGATCTGGCTTCAAACAGCACTGAGAACGAAAGTGCAATCCAGGCTTCTGAGCAGAGTGGGGCAGTACAGACCCAAGAGCTTGTCGAGGCTGAAAATGCCGAGTCCGAGCAAGACCGCGCTTGGCGTGAGTATTTGACGGCTTCGGTTTCACCTGCTTCTGCTCCTGCGGTTGAAGTCAGCTATATCGAATCCCCTGTTGCCGATGTTCCTCCGCTGCATACGACTTCTTTGCGTAAGCAGGCGATGAGCCGCAAACGCGATATGCGCCCGAAATTCCACGCCAAGCCCAAACTGCGCGTCCGTAAGTAAAAAGTGAGTCAACCGGTGTCCGAACCTCAACACGAACAACCCGTCCAACCGCTTATCGAGCATCTTCTCGAGCTGCGCCGCCGCATGATGTGGATCGTCATCGGTATTGTTGTCTGCTTTTTGGGCATGATGCCGTTTGCCCAGCAGCTCTATACCTTTGTTGCCGAACCATTAATGGCCAATCTGCCTAAAGATACCAGCATGATTGCGACCGATGTGATTGCGCCGTTTTTTGTGCCGGTAAAGGTTACCTTGATGGCGGCGTTTCTGCTGTCGTTGCCGCACACGCTGTATCAAGTCTGGGCGTTTGTCGCCCCGGCTTTATACCAAAACGAAAAGCGTTTGATTACGCCGCTGGTGTTGTCCAGCGTGACGCTCTTCTTCGTTGGGATGGCGTTTGCCTATTTTTTGGTATTTCCCGTGATTTTCAAATTCTTGGCCGGTGTAACCCCTGTCGGCGTCAATATGGCGACCGATATCGACAAATACCTGTCCTTTATTTTGGGCATGTTTGTCGCATTCGGTACGACGTTTGAAGTGCCCGTCGTTGTGGTGTTGCTTGCAAAAATGGGCATTGTTTCGACTGCACAGCTTAAGAATGCGCGTCCGTATGTGATTGTCGGTGCGTTTGTCGTGGCCGCAATCATCACGCCACCTGATATAATTTCTCAAACCCTGCTTGCTGTTCCGCTGATTCTGCTCTACGAAGCAGGCATTTGGTTCAGCCGCTTTGCCAAAGTGAAAACGCAGCAGGAAGATGAAGATACACCGCAACCACCGGCAGAAGTTTAAGAATTAAGGCCGTCTGAAGAATTTTTCAGACGGCCTTTGTATCATGGCACTTCAGTTTTTAAGATAAAGTATGATGGAGGTTTGGGGAATCGTACAAAAACGCTACAGCCCCAATTTCAGACGGCCTTTTTTGATGGAATTTAGAATGTTTTTTGCGAATCAAGCAATAAGGTAACCGGCCCGTCATTGCAAAGGGAGACCTGCATATGGGTTTGGAATCTGCCGGTTTCGACAGTCAATCCATGTTCGCGTAGAAGTTGTGCGGTGTATTGATAAAGTTTATCCGCTTGTTCTGCGGGCGCAGCATTGGAGAAAGAAGGGCGGCGGCCGCTGCGCGCATCGGCGTAAAGGGTAAACTGGGAAACCAGTAATATCGAGCCGCCGACATCTTTGAGCGATAAATTTAATTTGCCGTTTTCGTCTTCAAAGATACGCAGATTGGTGGTTTTATCTGCAATGTATTTGGCGTCCGCTTCTGTATCGGAGTGGGTAACGCCGAGCAATATCATAAATCCGTTGTTGATTTCGCCGCAGGTTTCACAGGAGTTTTTGGACAAAACGTCAACTTTGGCTTGGGTAACTTTTTGGATAACAGCGCGCATAATCTTGTGTGAATAAAAGGAGTTGTAAAAAAGGGCGTAAGATACGCCCTCTGAGTTCAAATATAGTTTCAGACGGCCTGAAACCATTGAATTAATTTACGGATTAATGCTGTTTTCTTTCAAGATACGTTTGATCTGATTCTCGACTTTTTGTCGTTTGACAGCTTGGGCAATCTGATTGCGTACCAGTTCGAAAGGTTCGGCATTAGGATTACGCTCTACGGCGCTGAGTTTAAACAGATAAAAACGGTTTCCCATCTGAATCGGCTCATGCGTTACATCACCTCGGTTCATGTCGGCAAAAGCGGAAGCCAGTTGAGGCGAAAGCTGCTGCGGAGAGATGAAGCCGTCGAACTCTTGTTCGGGGTTGGGATAGCGTTTCATCAGCTCTTCAAATGACAAGCCTTTGAGCAGCAGTTCTTGCGCTGCGCGGACTTCTTCGGCTGAAGCAAAGCTGACTTGTTGCAGCTTGATGATGCGTGTTTGCTGGTCGTAGAAACGGCGCAACTCGGCATCGTCAACCACAGTTTGGCGTTCTAAATAAGCAGCGTATTGGTTGGCATAAAACTCAGCTTCAACGTTTTTAAACTGATTCTGTACTTCTGCATCCTTATCCAAACCAGCCTTGATGGCTTCATTTTTCAAAACTTCCAAAGTCTGCAAACGTGTAACCACATCTTTGCGGATTGCCTGACCATCGGGTTTGGCAGTCTGGTTGGGATGTTGATCGGCTTGTCTCAATACTTCGGCGACCATGCTGTCGATACGGGCAGGATCGATTTCAGGTGCTTTGGCGGTTGCCAAGCCGACGGTCGATAGGGTGAGGATAGCCAAAACGGCAGTTTTGGGCTTGATGTTCATGTGAGTTCCTTATTGCCCGCCGTTATCACGGCGGGCACGTTATATTATTTGTTGACTTTGATACTGGCTTTTTTCAGCAATGATTGAATAGCCGCATCAACACGGGCTGCCTGTAAGTCGCTGCCAATCTCGTTTTTAGCGACTTCGTAAGAAGGTACGGTAACGTTACGACGATCATTGACATAGAAAACGGCGTACAAATTACCGTTTTGCAGTGGCGTTTTAGTGTGTGCACCTTTTTTCAGGTCTTTGACAGCAGCGTAAAGCGGAGGCGCTGATTCTTGCAAATCTTTAAGCGGAATATAAGCTTTAGGGATGCCGCCGGCTTTTTTGGCCGCTTCGTCAATTGAGTATTGGTTCAATACCGAAACAAAGCTTTTTTTCGCATCCAAATCGGCAATGGCTTTTTGGGCATTGCTGCTGCTGTCGGTCACGATTTCGCCCAGTTGGACTTCCTGAGTACCTTTATAGAAGTTGCTGAAGTCGTTGTAAGCGGCTTTGACATCTTTTTCTTGAACAGGATATTGACGGACGATATGCGCCGCGAAAGCTTGGCCTAACAAATCATTTTCGAAAGCTGCCCATTCGGTTTTGAAGGTGGCTTTTTTATCTGCACCTTGCTTGGCGGCATCGGCACGCGCTTGCTCCAATGCTGTTTTGAATTCAGCGCTTTGATCCAGTTTTAATTTTTTGGCTTCTTGGGTAACAACAGTGCTGATAATTTGGCGTTCAGTCAGCATTTGACGCAATTCAGGAGTGTCTTGAACGTTCGGGTTGCTGGCGCGTACGGAAGCAACTTGGTCATCGATAACGCTGCTGTCGATGGCTTGACCGTTGACGGTCACCAAAGTTTGGGCAAACAGGGTGCCGGAAGTCAGGGCAAACATCAAGGCTGAAGCAAAGTAGGTTTTTTTCATCGTATTTCTCATTTAAATTAATGATTGGAAATCAAAGTTTGGGCAGTAATCTTAATGGAAGTATTCGTCCGGCGTGGCCGCTTTGATACTGAGTGCATGAATCAGGCTGTCTGAAAACAAGTCCTGTAAAAGCTGCTTAATCATACGTTGCCGCTGGAGGCGGCCAATGTTTTCAAATGCGTTGCTGACCACCACTATGGCGTAATGCCCGCCGCCTTTATTACCGGCATGGCCGGCATGCAGATGGCTTTCATCTTCAAAATCGAAGAACTCAGGCTCAAGCGTTCGCAGGCGTTCCTCGATAATTTGACGAATATTGCTCATTTGAACACGGCTTTAAAGGGTTTAATCAATACTTCTGCGTATACGCCGGCATCAACGTAAGGGTCTTGTTCTGCCCATTCTTGTGCAGCGTCCAAAGATTCAAATTGAGCCACAATCAGGCTGCCGGAAACACGTTCCGGATTATCTGGTAGAGGATTGGGGCCGGCAGTCAGCAGACGGCCTTGCGCTTTCAATTCTTCCAAGCGTGCCAAATGAGCAGGGCGTGCTGCCATGCGTGCTTCGTGGACATCTTCGGCATCAGTGGCCAAAAGCATGAAATATTCCATTATTGATCCTCCTTAGACTGGAAACGCATCAGATACATACCCTGTGCGATGGAAAAAATGATTGTGAAGCCCAATGTGCCGAACAGTTTGTAATTGACCCATTGGTCTGGAAAATACGTAAAGACAAAGAGGTTGGCCGCACCCATAAAAATTAGGAAGCCAATCCATGCATAAGTCAGGCGTGTCCATACAAAATCAGGGAGCTGCATTTCTTTGCCCATGACGGCTTTAAGCCCGTTTTTACCGGCCAGGTGGCTGAACAGCATGACGATCGCGCCGATCCAAAACAGAACGGTTGGTTTCCACATGATAAAGCGGTTGTCTTTCAGCAGAATCGTTGCACCGCCAAAAAAGACAATCAAAATCAGGCTGACCCATTGCATGGTGTCCAGCTTGCGGTGTTTCCAAAAGGTCAGCGCAGCTTGGGCAATACCGACGATAACCGCAACAGTTGTTGCGGCAATCATGTCTTTGGTGATGATGTATGTGATGAAAAATAAGAATACGGCGAATAAGTCGCTCAAAATCTTCATATATTAATGATGAAACTAATTGAGTAAATGCTAATCATACAGGGAGATGTGTTTTTTTGCACGTTTTACCATGACTTTAATATCGCACATATTTATATGAAATATTTGTTTTGGGTTGGCGAAATTTGTAAAAAAGAAACACAAGCATGCAAAAGTAATAGATTTGCTAAGGAATTTTAGGCTGAATAGCCTCTATTGCTTGGCAGGAATGGGTTAAAAATATATCATGGCGTAATATCTAGTAAATATATGGTTAAATGCGTGCACATTGGTTAGTACCATAATTTCCGAACAGGGGATCAGTTTTGAAAAAACATCACAATATTAAATTAATTACAGCTTCTATCGCTTTAATGACATCGCTCAGTGCCTCTGCAGGTTTGGGCGGCTTGAATGTTCAATCTCATTTGGGTGAGCCTTTTACAGGCAGTATCACTGTAACTGGCGAGGAAGCTCAGGCTCTGCTTAATGGCGGTAAGGCCACTATTTCAAATGGCAATTTGCGCGCAGCGGTACGCAAATCAGGCGATAAGGCAGTCGTTACCATCCGCTCTTCTAAAGCCATCAAAGATCCTGTTTTGGTTTTCCAAGTAGGTGTTGGCGCGCAATCGCGTGAGTACACCGCTATTATCGATCCGGCCGGATATGATTCTAAAGATGCTGCATCTGTTCGTATCCGTCCGGCCACTGAATCTCAATCTTCCGAGCCGACACGCAATGCCCGACAGCCTGCAACTAAAAACAATAAAGCAGCAGGTAATCAGACAGCTCAAGCGCGTAAGGATGTACAGCGTAAGGCTGAGAAAAAACAAGTTCAGACGGCCTCTGCTAAAAACGACACGGCTGCACGTTCAGGCAGGCAGCATTTGGTGCGTACGGGTGAAACCCTGATTGCCATCGCGTCCAGCATCCGTCCGCAGGGTATGACCTTGGATCAAACCATTCAGGCTTTGGTAAATGCCAATCCGGATGTGTTTATTGATAATAATGCCAACCGTATGTTGGCAGGTAAAGTACTGAATATTCCAAACCGTAGCGAATTGCAACGCTTGGCTGCTTCTGCTCCTGTTAAAACCAATATAGCGGCAGAGAAAGGCAATGAAGCCGTCAATGCAACAGAAGCTAAAACAGAAAAACCTGTTGTTCAGCCTGAGGCTCAAACTGAAGCCCAGGTTAAAGATGCTGGTGTAAATACACAGCAACAGGAAGAAGTGAAACAAGCTTCAGCTGAACAAGCAGAACAAGCAGAACAAGCAGCATCTGCATCGGTCAATGAAAACACCGCATCGGCTGTTCCTGCATCTGATGGTCAAGAAGCTATGGCTTCTGATGCTCAAGAGAATGTAGTGGCTTCTGAGCCTGTTGCAACCACGGATTCTGTCGCGGAGCAAACAGAAAGCGAATCAGACGGCAATTTATGGAAATGGTTATTGGCAGGCGGTGCAGCCCTTATTGCTGCTTGGTTGTTGTTGAAAGCTGCCGGTAAACGTAATGACGAGCTGGAAGAAGCACCTGTAAGCCGTAAGGATGAAGAGAAGGTTGTACAGAAAAATGTTGCTGCTTCAGCTGCTGCGGTTGCTGCAACTAAAGTAACGCCGTCTGAAAAAACTCAAGACGGTCTGTTTATCGAAGATGATTTCGAAGATGATGTGGTTATCAATGAAGTAGAAGAATCTTCCAATATCGATGATGTCAAACTTGATTTGGGTAAGATTGACAATAGTCAGGCAGGTATTCTTTCAGGTGCAGTAACGCATGATGTTGAGACAGAGCAACGCCGCCATGCTGATTGGGATAGTATCGAATCAACAGAAAGCGTGTACGAGCCTGAACCAGAAAATCCGTATCAGCCAGTATCGGTTGTTATGCCGGAACGTAAAGAAGAGCAGGTAAATACATTTGCTGAGTTTGATTTGGCGGCAGAGAAAAAAGTCTCCGAGTCAAGAAATGAAGAGCCACTCGAGTTTACGGTAGAAACCCCTGAAGTTTCAGACAGCCATGTGCTGCCATTCGATGTCAAGCAAGATCAAGACTTGCAAATTCAAGAAATCAAAGAAGAAGTAGAGAAAGAAGAAGCTGCTTCTGAGTTTGTGATTGAAGAAGGTGCATTGGAATGGGGAGCTGAAGATGTTTCAGTGGCTGCCGATAAAAGCAATAGTGAAAGAGGCTTTGTTTCAGAATCAGTCGGCATGACTGCACCGCTTGAAGCCAAATATGATTTGGCTAAGATGTATATCGAAATCGGTGATCCTGAAGCGGCTCGAGAAACATTGCAAGGGCTGATTGAAGAGGCTGAAGGCGATATTCTGCATAAAGCCCAAAAATTGATGAAAGAACTTGGCGCATAAGTGCCAGTCAAATGAAGATGCCGTTTCAGACGGCATCTTTTTTATGGTAAATTAAAAAGCAAGATTTTGTCTGAGTCTATGATTGGTTGGGTAAGATTTCAGCTTTATATGATGGTTGAAGATAAAGGCCGTCTGAAATACATGAGAGGCGTGTGTTGATCACGCCTTTTTAATATTGGTTACCTGAGTGTAGGCAACAATATCAATTTACAAGAAGTATAAGAAATGACTGAACAAGCAAATACAACAGGGCATCTGATGCAGCGTTGGGCTTTGACCCTCTCTTATGACGGTAGCCGTTTTTATGGTTGGCAAAAACAGGCTGGAGATTTGCCAACTGTTCAGACGGCCTTAGAGCAGGCGTTGTCTTCAATAGCAGGGGAGCAAATTAATACTATTGTTGCGGGAAGGACGGATACAGGTGTGCATGCAACTGCCCAGGTAGTGCATTTTGATACATCAGTAAGCCGTCCTGAGCAAGCATGGGTGCGGGGTGTCAATGCGCATTTGCCTGATGGTGTTGCTGTATTGGTTGCGCAAAAAGTTGCATCTCATTTTCATGCCCGATTTGATGCTTATGGCCGCCATTATCGTTATTTATTGGAATCCTCACCGGTTCGTTCTCCATTATTGGTTGGCAGAGTAGGGTGGACACATTTGAAATTAGATTTGAATCTGATGAGGCAGGCTGCTGCCTTATTGGAGGGGGAACATGACTTTTCTAGCTTTCGAGCGGCTGAATGTCAGGCGAAGTCTCCTATAAAGACACTATATAGTACAAAGATTAGTGGAACTTCTCGCTATCTGTGCCTTGATTTGCATGGGAACGCATTCTTACATCATATGGTACGCAATATTATGGGTGCATTGGTATATGTGGGTAGTGGCAGAATCAGTGTGGATGAGTTTGAGTCGGTCTTTCATGCAAAAAGTAGATTGAAGGCTCCGCCAACTTTTATGTCTGATGGCCTGTATCTAACAGGTGTTGATTATCCTGATGAGTTTGGAGTGACGCAGCTATCGTTGCCCGAGTGGATGAGCGTTCTAGGTAATGGTTTTCAGACGGTCTAGCTGTGGATTGTTGGTATAAAAGCAACAAAATAGCGTGATTGATGTGTAAACTGATAAAGTGTTGTAAAAGTGCAAATATTGGTTTTGAATAAATTGATCATTGATTTTAAATAATAAATTTCTACTTTTGGGGTTGTCTCTACCTTTATTTGGTTTCTGCGGTAGTGGGGGGAGTTGAATAAAGTTTGTTTTTTTAGAGAGGAACAATTATAGTGACAGTCATGGAATCGCTGATTCCAGCGATAAAGTAAGCCTAAGCGGATTATCCGGTCTGCTTAAGTTATTTCTTCACAATAGAAAAGGAATACAGCAATGAAAAAATCCCTGATTGCCCTGACTCTGGCGGCTTTGCCTGTTGCAGCTATGGCTGATGTAACTCTGTACGGTCAAATCAAAGCTGGCGTGGAAGTTTCTAAAGTAAAAGAGGGTAAGACTTCTTCTAAAACTGCTACTGAGATTGCTGACTTCGGCTCTCGTATCGGTTTCAAAGGCCACGAACACTTGGGTAGCAACCTGAATGCTATCTGGCAAGTTGAACAAAGAACTTCTATCGCCGGTGGTGACTCTGGTTTCGCAAACCGTGAATCTTTCTTGGGTTTGGAAGGTGGTTTCGGTAAAGTTCGTGTCGGTAACTTGGATACTGCTCTGAACGAAAGCAGCGACAGCTTCGACCCTTGGGAGTCTAGTGATGCTAACGCAGACACTCTGCAACTGGGTAAAATCAAACGTGTAGATGGTCGCAAAGTATCTGTACGTTACGATACTCCTGTGTTTGGTGGTTTCAGCGCAAGCGTACAATACCAACCTCGCGACAATGCTAATCCTAGCGATAAATACGATCACGCTGTGAAAAGCCGTGCATCTTACGACTTGGGCTTGAACTATGAAAATTCTGGCTTCTTCGGTCGCTACGCTGGTTCTTTCGCTAAACATGCTGTCTTGGATGCTGGCTACTTGGATACATTCAACGGCAACACTACCTTGACTGCTGGTACTTACAAAGATCACCAAGCTCACCGTCTGACTGCTGGTTACGATGCTAACAATCTGATGGTTGCTGTTGTAGGTCAATACGAAGGCTTCAAAGAAGATGTCGCAAATGCTAAGAAAAACGAACGTGTTGAAGTTGGTGCAACTGCGGCTTACCGCTTCGGTAACGTAACTCCTCGTGTTTCTTACGCTCACGGTTTCAAAGCTAAAGAAAAAGGCGTGAAACAAGAGAACAGCGTTTACAACCAAGTTATCGTTGGTGCTGACTACGACTTCTCTAAACGTACTTCTGCCCTGTTGTCAGCCGGTTGGTTGAAAGAAGGCAAAGGCGACAACACATACGAGAAAACTGCTGGTACTGTTGGCCTGCGTCACAAATTCTAATCTGACTTAAGATTAGTCTGAAAAAGAGCCTGTTTTATACAGGCTCTTTTTGTTTTTGTAAGAAATGTATTTTGTCATTGCAGGGGCAGGTTAAAGTATCTTCGATATTCGTTTTCAGACGGCCTATGGAAATTTAAGTCAGGTTCTATTCTATTTAATATATGCTAAATGAAATTTCAGAAATTGTTTTGAGTATTATTATAAATAAGTTAATAATGTAGGGATGATTATTGGATTAAGTTGATTTTCCTATATTTCATGTCTACTAATAAAAGATTTATTTTTATAGTTCTAAAGTATTATTAGCATGTGGAATTTGGTTTTAAGATTTGTAAATTTGATTTTAATCAAATTATTGCCGATAGATGATTCATATAATATCAGTGTTTAGAGTATCGATATATCGGGAATAGCCATGTCCTGTCTTGAAATGAAGTGCTTAGGTGGCATTTGGAAACGAATCCTTGTGCTTTTTGCTGTGTTTTCTATGATGATAGTAAGCCTGCCTGCTTACGCGGAGCGCTTGCCTGATTTCTTGGCAAAAATTCAGCCTTCTGAAATTTTTCCTGGTGCTGATCGCTACGGCAAACCTGAAGGTAAGCCTTTGGTTGCTCGTGTATATAAAGGCGAAGAGCAGCTTGGTTTGGTTTATATCACGACTGATGTGGTTAATACGCGCGGTTATTCGAGTAAGCCGATTGATACGATGATCGCATTGGCCAATGATGGCACTATTGCGGGAGCAAAATTGGTTGAGCACCATGAACCAATTATGCTGATTGGTATTCCGCAATCCCGAGTCGATAAATTCATTGATAAATATATTGGCTTAAATTTTATTAAAAATCCTCCGCAGCCTGGCGTGGCTCCTGCGGATATCATCAGTGGTGCGACTGTAACGTTGATGGTGATTAACGACAGTATTCAGCGTTCTGTCAAATCGGTTATTCATCAATATCATTTGGGTACTGATAAAGCGACTCAAGCCGGTGCTGCTGCCGCTTCTGGTGAGCAGGCTGCAAATGAGTTTGCGGTTCAAACCCGTCCCCGTCGTGCTGTGAATCCTGATAAACAAGACATTCAGTCTTGGAATGCGTTGTTAGAACAAAAAGCTGTTGGTCATCTGCATATTTCTGTTGATGATATCAACAAATTATTTGAAAAAGGCGGTAAAGCCGGTGTTGCAGATCATGCAGAGCAGGGTGATGGTAACGATACATTCGTTGATTTATATGTCGCTTTGGTCAGCCAACCTTCTATCGGTAAAAGCCTTTTAGGTGAGGCAGGTTGGAATAATCTGCAAAAACGTTTGCAACCAGGTCAACAGGCAATTATGGTTGCCGGTGAAGGCCGATACTCTTGGAAGGGCTCAGGCTATGTGCGTGGCGGTATCTTTGACCGTATCGAAATGATTCAGGGCGATACCAGCTTCCGTTTTACCGATGCACAACATGAGCGTGTGGTTGCTTTGGCAGCGGAAGGTGCGCCTGCATTTAAAGAGGTTTCTTGGTTTACTATCCCTGAAGGTGTGGAATTTGATGCTGCCGAGCCATGGCGTTTACAACTGATGATTCAACGTGTGTTGAGCGTTAACGATAAAGCTTTCGTAACTGCAGATTTGGATTACGAATTGCCAAAAGGCTACTATGTCGATGATCCAAAAGCACCACCTGTTGAAATCAGCGCGCCGGTTGAGCAAGTTGCGGCTGTAGCTTCAGCTTCTGAAAGTACGGGTATTGCCGAAGATGCGACTGCCGGTGATGATGGTGTTTCCAACCAACTTTGGAAACAGGTTTGGAAAGCTAAACAAGGTCAAATTATTGTTGTCGGTATTGCTTTGACAATTCTCCTGTTGGTATTCCTATTCCAAGACTGGATTGTACGTTACGAAAAATGGTATGACCGTTTCCGCCTATGCTTCTTGACATTTACCTTGGTTTATATTGGTTGGTATGCGCAAGCACAATTATCGGTTGTCAATACGCTGACCTTGTTCTCCGCAATTTTGACTGAGTTCCACTGGGAATTTTTCCTGATGGATCCGCTGGTGTTCATTCTGTGGCTCTTTACAGCGGCGACCATGCTGTTGTGGAACAGGGGTACGTTCTGCGGCTGGCTGTGTCCTTTCGGTTCATTGCAGGAGTTGACCAATCGCGTTGCTAAAAAACTGGGCGTAAAACAAATTACTGTGCCACATTTGTTGCATACGCGCCTGACAGCCATTAAATACGTTATCTTCTTCGGTTTGCTGGCTATTTCCCTGTACGATTTGGGTACTGCTGAAAAATTTGCAGAAGTTGAACCTTTCAAAACCGCAATTATTCTGAAGTTTATGCGCGAATGGTGGTTTGTATTGTTTGCTGCAGCTTTGCTGATTGCCGGTTTGTTTATCGAACGTTTCTTCTGTCGTTATCTGTGTCCTTTGGGTGCGGGTATCGCATTGCCGGGTCGCTTCCGTGTGTTTGACTGGCTGCGCCGCTATAAAATGTGTGGCAACCCTTGTCAGATTTGTACACATGAATGTCCGGTTCAGGCCATTGCACCAGAAGGCGATATTCATCCGAACGAATGTATCCAATGCCTGCATTGCCAGGTAATGTATCACCACGATACACGTTGTCCTCAAGTAGTGGCAACGAATAAGAAAAAACAAAAACAAGCGGCGGCAAAATCTGAGCAGTACGATGCGGCAGCAACGAAAAATGCTCAAGAACAAGTTGTTCAGTTTGTTAAAAAAGAATCGGCAATTAGTGTTGATAAGTAGTTATTTATAAAAAAGAGGGCTGTATCGGCAGCCCGACTTAGAAATTTTTTCATCGGTAGGCCGTCTGAAAAAAATCGGCCGCCGGATTTTATCCAAGGAGTGTCGTATGTCAGACGAAAAATTAGAACAAAACGGCTTAAGCCGTCGTTCATTCTTAGGTACTGCCGCTGCTTCCGGTGCAGGTATTGCCGGTGCCGGTTTGTTGGGCTTGGCCGGTTGCTCTAACGGTGAGGGTGACAAAGCTGCCGCTTCTGGCGCAGCTCCTGCTGAAAAAGCAGCTGCTCATTCTGCCGAGCCGGGCAAAATGACTTCCGAAGTGGGTCCAGGTGAACTTGACCAATACTACGGTTTCCTCTCAGGCGGTCAATCAGGCGAAATGCGCTTGATCGGTTTGCCGTCTATGCGCGAACTGATGCGTATCCCTGTATTCAATATGGACAGCGCTACCGGTTGGGGTCGTACTAATGAGAGCTTGAAAGTCCTCAACGGAAATATTACCGAAGAAACCCGTAAATTCTTGCAAGACAGCGGTTTGCGTTGCTACCCTAACGGCGACTTGCACCACCCACACTTGTCTTTCACCGACCAAACTTACGATGGCCGTTATGCTTACGCCAACGATAAAGCAAACACTCGTGTTTGCCGTATCCGCTTGGATGTGATGAAAACCGATAAAATCATTGATATTCCTAATGCTTCAGGTATCCACGGCCTGCGTCCGCAACGTTATCCGAAAACCGGTTACGTTTTTGCCAACGGCGAGCATATCGTTCCTGTTGACGGCGTAGGCAAATGGGATGATCCTAAAACTTGGAATGCCGTTTATACCGCAATTGACGGCGAAACCATGGAGATCGCATGGCAAGTTTTGGTAGACGGTAACTTGGACAACGGCGATGCCGACTACCAAGGTAAATACTCTTTCTCTACCTGCTATAACTCTGAGCGCGCTCTGACTGTACAAGGTGCTTCTTCTAACGAGCAAGACTGGTGTGTGGTATTTAACCTGGCTGCTATCGAAGAAGGCATCAAAAAAGGCGACTTCAAAGAAGTTAACGGCGTGAAAATGTTGGATGGTCGTGCGGAAGCCAACTCTCCATACACTCGTTATATCCCGGTTCCTAACTCTCCTCACGGCTGTAATGCAAGCCCTGACGGCAAATACATCATGCTCAACGGTAAATTGTCTCCAACCGTTACCGTATTGGATGTTAGCAAACTGGACGATTTGTTTGCAGGAAAAATCAAAGAGCGTGATGTTGTCGTAGCCGAGCCTCAACTGGGTCTTGGCCCATTGCACACTGCATTTGACGGTCGCGGCAATGCTTATACAACATTGTTTATCGACAGCCAAATGGTGAAATGGAACATCGATGATGCGATTAAAGCCTACAAAGGCGAGAAAATCGATCCGATCAAACAAAAACTGGACGTTCACTATCAACCTGGCCACAACCACACTACTATGGGCGAAACCAAAGAAGCCGACGGTAAATGGTTGGTGTCTTTGAACAAATTCTCCAAAGACCGCTTCCTGAACGCAGGTCCTCTGAAACCTGAGTGTGACCAATTGATCGACATCTCCGGCGATGAAATGCGTCTGGTTCACGACAACCCGACTTTTGCAGAACCGCACGACTTCTGTCTGGTTTCCGCTTCCAAAGTGAACCCAAGCAAAACTTGGGACCGCAAAGACCCATGGTTCTGGAAAGATGCTTTGGAACAAGCGCAAAAAGACGGCGTTGAGTTGGAAAAAGCCGCTAAAGTCGTACGCGAAGGCAACAAAGTACGCGTGTACATGACTGCCGTTGCGCCTGCATTCAGTATCCCTCAATTTGAAGTGAACCAAGGCGACGAAGTGACCGTATACGTGACCAACGTTGAGACTATTGAGGACTTGACTCACGGCTTCACTTTGGAAGGCTACGGTATCGCTATGGAGATTAGTCCGCAAGCGACATCTTCTGTAACCTTCAAAGCAGTCCGTCCAGGCGTACACTGGTACTACTGCCAATGGTTCTGCCACGCATTGCACATGGAAATGTCAGGCCAAATGATTGTTAAACCAAAATAATTTTGGTTTGATGATTTAATCCTTTAGGCCGTCTGAAAAGACATTCTTTCAGACGGCCTTTATAGCAAAGCTGTTTGTCAGTCAATATGTCAATGAAATATAAACCATCATCAGACAGCTTTGCTATAACATCAAAATACCTGTTTCTGCATATGTTTATCATGTAGAAAACAGGCCGTCTGAAATTGAGATATGATTATGACGCATACACCATCCCATCGTTCCAAATGGCAACGTGCCGCATTCGTATTGCTGTTGGGCAGTATGGTTCAGACGGCCTTTGCCGCAGTCATCAACGTATCCGCACAAGACAATCTCAATGATGCTTTAGCGCGCGCCCAAGCTGGCGATACGCTCAAGCTTGCCTCCGGTACATACAAGACCAAACTTTATATCGACAAACCGATTACCATTGAAGGTCCGGCCGACCGCTCCGCCAAGATCGTCGGTGATAGGAGTGGGCGCACCATTGCCGTTCATGCGCCTGACGTGACCCTGCGTAATCTGACTGTTTCCAATTCAGGCTTGAGCCTGCCGGCCATGGATGCAGGGATTTATCTTGAGGAGACGGCTCCGCGCGCATTGATTGAACACAATAATGTCTTGGACAACTCTGTCGGCGTGTACATCCATGGAGCGGCAGAATCGATGGTGCGCGAAAATAAGATTGTCGGGGAAGCTACATTGCGCGTGAATGAGCGCGGTAATGGCGTAACGGTTTGGAATGCGCCGGGTGCGCAAGTAGTCGACAACGATATTTCCAAAGGCCGTGACGGTATTTTCTCCAATACCAGTACAAACAATACCTATAAAGGCAATCGTTTCAGCGATTTGCGTTTTGCAGTACATTATATGTACACCAACGA
The DNA here is from genome assembly GCF_001812735.1 of Neisseria sp. HMSC069H12. Lineage (NCBI taxonomy): Bacteria > Pseudomonadati > Pseudomonadota > Betaproteobacteria > Neisseriales > Neisseriaceae > Neisseria > Neisseria sp. HMSC069H12. Next base: position 20,080 of record NZ_KV810287.1, on the reverse strand, counting down.
CAGCGAGGTTAGCAACAACATCTCCGTTGGCAACAATATGGGCTATGTGTTGATGTTCTCAGAGCGTCTTAAAGTGTATGGCAATATCGCCGTGGGCAGCCGTGACCAAGGTATCATGCTCAATTACGTCAACTATTCCGATATTAACGACAATATTATCAACAAAGCCGGTAAATGCGTATTCGCCTATAACGCCAACTTCAATAAAATTTTTGACAACCATTTTGAAAACTGTCAAATCGGTATTCACTTTACCGCGGCCATTGAAGGCACAAGCCTGTTCAATAATTCGTTTATCAACAACGAAAGCCAAGTCAAATACGTCAGCACCCGTTTCCTTGATTGGGGAGAGGGCGGACGAGGCAATTATTGGAGCGACAACAGCGCATTCGATCTTGATGGCGATGGTTTTGGCGACAACGCCTATCGACCGAACGGCATCATCGATCAAATCATTTGGCGCGCTCCCGTGTCCCGTTTGCTGATGAACAGTCCTGCCGTCAGTATTGTCAAATGGGCGCAATCACAGTTCCCCGCTATTTTGCCGGGCGGCGTCATCGACAGTAAGCCATTGATGAAACCGATCAGCAACAAAACAAGTACCAAATACGAAGCCATGAAGGATGAGCTGTTGCACGAAGCCAATACGCGCCAATCCAATTGGAGTAATGCCGAAAACGGATCTTTGAATTAAACATGTTTTCAGACGGCCTTTTGAATGAGGCCGTCTGAAACGGCACAAAGGAATTATTCATGACCAACCACGTCGAATTAAGAAACGTGACTAAACAATTCGGCAGTCAAAAAGCCGTCAACCAAGTCGATTTAGTCCTCAAAGCAGGCGAAAGCGTCGGCATGGCAGGGCATAACGGTGCAGGCAAATCCACCATCATGAAGCTGATACTCGGTCTGATTACGCCGACCGAAGGTGAAGTCATGTTACTGGGCGAGCGTACCGGCAGCAAGGCAGGCGCACTGCTTCGCAGTCAAATCGGCTACCTGCCTGAAACCGTCGCGCTTCATCCTTCATTGACCGGCATTGAAACCATGGATTTCTATGCCAAGCTGAAAAAACAGCCCTTGAGTAAAAACCGTGAGTTGTTGGAACGCGTCGGCATTTCTCAAGCGGCACGCCGCCGTGTCAGCACTTACTCCAAAGGTATGCGCCAACGTCTCGCTTTGGCACAAGCCTTATTGGGCGAGCCTAAAGTCTTATTGTTTGACGAACCGACCACGGGCCTTGACCCGGCTTCACGCCAAATGTTTTACGAAGTCGTGCGCGAGCTGAATGGACGCGGTGCAACCGTATTGCTCAGCACGCACGCGCTTGCCGAACTCGATGGCCACGCCGACCGCATTATCGTCATGAAAAATGGCGTGAAAGTTGCCGATGGCAGCATGGATGAGCTGCATGTCCAAAGTGGTTTGCCGTTGACCGTCAATGTCCGTTTGAAAGAAGCGCGCCCGTTGAGCGAGCGTTGGCAGCCGCTTTCAGACGGCCTGTCGTATAAAGCGCAATGTAAAGCCGAAGAACGTATGGGACTTTTGAGCGAATTGGGTGATTTGGGCAACCTTGCCTATATCGATATCCATACCCCGACACTTGACGATATGTACGCACAATTCTTAAAAAGGGAAGACGTATGAACCCCGTTTGGATTATTACCGGCAAAGAAGTCCGCGACAGCCTGCGCAACCGTTGGGTCCTCGCCGCCGCACTCCTGCTTGCCGCGCTTGCCCTGTCATTGGGTTTCCTGGGCAGCTCGCCCACCGGCACAGTCAAAGTCGATCCGTTGACCGTTACCGTTGTCAGCCTCTCCAGTCTGTCGATTTTCCTGATTCCTCTGATTGCGATGTTGCTCTCTTATGATGCGCTGATTGGCGAAATCGAACGCGGCACGATGGCGCTGTTGTTGAGCTATCCGATTTCGCGCAACCAAATCCTTGCCGGCAAATTTATCGGCCATCTCATCATCCTTGCCCTTGCCACCACGGCTGGCTACGGATTGGCGGGCATTACCCTCCAGCTTGCCAACGGCGGCTTTGACCTTGCCGCATGGAAACCTTTTGCCCTCCTGATTGTCGCCAGCGTGATTCTTGGTGCAGCCTTTTTGTCTATGGGTTATTTGATCAGCGCGAAAGTCAAAGAACGCGGTACCGCCGCCGGTATCGCCATCGGCGTATGGCTGTTTTTTGTGGTGATTTTCGATATGGCGCTTTTGGGTGTTTTGGTTGCTGATACCGAACAAGTCATTACCGCGCCTGTTGTAGAAACCATTCTCTTGTTCAATCCTTCCGACATTTACCGTCTGCTCAACCTGACCGGTTATGAAAACACTGCCATGTACGCAGGTATGGCCGGTTTGAGTGATCAAATCAGCCTGACTATGCCGGTTTTGCTGACGGCGCAGGTATTATGGGTTATCATTCCCTTGGTCTTAGCCGCCTGGATTTTCGGAAAGAGACAAATATGAGAAAAATATTATTTACAGCATTCACCATCCTTGCTTTATCTGCTTGTAGCAAACAGGAAAATACTCCTCCGCCTGCGCCCCAACAAATCAGCGACAGCGCAGTCGGTCATTACTGCAGCATGAATTTGACCGAACACAACGGTCCTAAAGCGCAAATCTTCTTGAACGGCAAACCTGACAAACCGGTTTGGTTTTCCACCATCAAGCAGATGTTCGGCTACACCAAGCTGCCTGAAGAGCCTAAAGGCATTAATGCCATCTATGTTACCGATATGGGCAAAGTCAAAGATTGGGAAAAACCCAATGCCGACGCCGAATGGATAGATGCGAAAAAAGCCTATTATGTCATCGAAAGCAGCTTTATCGGCGGCATGGGTGCGGAAGACGCGCTTCCGTTTGCCGACAAGGCTCAGGCTGAAAAATTTTCCAAAGAAAAAGGCGGCAGGGTAGTCGGTTTTGCAGAGATGCCCGACGAATACATTTTTAAATAAAATAATCAATAAAAGGCCGTCTGAAATAGTTTCAGACGGCCTTTGTGTTGGAAGCTGCCGATTGATGATTTAATGAATGCGGCTTTCAATGTAAAGATAAAAAATCCAAGGAATACTCCATGTCCACCCCTTTAACGCGCCGCCGTTTCTTTGCCATTGCCGCCACACTTGCCGCTGGTGTCGGCATTCCTTTTGCCATCAGCCGCAAAACCAATCAGCCGACTCATTCGGCCAGCCCGAATCAAGAAGAGCAGCCAGTTATTTGGAGAGGTATTGCATTGGGTTCGGGTGCGGAATTGCGGTTGTTCGGCGTTGAGCGCAAGCAGGCGGAAATATTGGTTAACAAAGTATTGGCGGAAGTTTCACGATTGGAAAAAATCTTCAGCCTGTATCGGGACGACAGCCTGATCAGCCGTTTAAATCGAGAAGGCCGTCTGAAAAATCCGCCATCCGATTTTTTGCAGCTGCTCAGCATCAGTCGAGATATTCATCAGCTGACGCAGGGTGCATTTGATCCCAGCATCCAGCCTTTGTGGAATCTGTATGCCGACCATTTCAGACGAAACCCCAAAACCGAAACGCCGCCGTCCGAACGCAGTATCAAAGACACGCTCAAATTAGTGGATTTCAACAAAGTCGATTTTGATACCAAAGAAATCCGTTTTGCCCAAAAAGGCATGGGCTTGTCGCTCAACGGCATTGCGCAGGGTTATATCACTGATAAAGTAGTCGAATTATTAAAGAAGCAAGGCGTTACCCAAGCATTGATTGATATGGGGGAGATTTACGGCTTTGATAATGCCAACCAGCGCGAGTGGAATGTCAGCATTCGCAATCCTGACCAAGAAGACCAAATCCTGACCACCATTGCCATGAAAAACCAAGCCTTTGCCACATCGGGCGGCTATGGCACGGTAATGGACGAAGCTGCCAAATTTACCCATCTTTTTGATCCGCGTACAGGCGGAAGCCAACCGCGTTATAAAAGCATGAGCGTCATGGCGGAGAGTGCGGCGGTTGCCGATGCCTTTTCTACAGCGTTCTCCATTATGGATGAGGCGGCCATCCGTACTGCGGCTCAAGTTAAAAAGGCACAGGTTTGGCTGGTGATGCCGAATAATGAATTGAAAAAGATTGGAAGTTGAGGAGAAGGGCGGCCTTGCCTGCGATTTTGACTATGTGTATAGGGCAGGGAAGGCTTGATTGCTGAAAAAATGGAAGATAAAAAAGAAGGGCTGCCCAAGGGGGCAACCCTGAAACTCTTGCAGCTGGGAGTAATTAGCAAGAGATTACGACACTTAAAACAAAAATTCACTCATTTCAAAGCACGAAGCTTTAATATCTAAGCAATACGGTATTTCGACCGCTCAAACCCCTTCGATACGGAGAAACACAACATACTATAGGAAAATCCGACAAAGTGGTTTGAAGCAATTCAGACGAACGGTCTGTAATGCAGATAACCGGATGTCTTTAGATGAACGGTATAATATCAGGATAAGCGGAACATTACTAGTGAATATTATAAAAAAGTAGAATAATTCATTTAGTGATTGATTATATTGAATAAAAACATGATTCCTTATTGAACTTTTTTAAAACATATTGATTTGGTTTAAAAAGGGAATTGTGTAAGTATTTGGCGTTAATCAAAAAACTTGTTTCAAGCTTTGGGAATAGATAATCAATAGAAAAAGGCCGTCTGAATGTTCAGACGGCCTTTTTCAAAAAGTTACTTATTTGGTTGCAGAAGCAGTAGAAGCAGCTTCGGCTTGAGCACCTGCAGCTGCGTTTTCACCCCATGCAGCAGGATATTTGTAACCGGCAAAGCGTTTTTGTGAGTAGGCTTTGAACTCGTCAGAGTTGTAGGCTTCGGCTACATCTTTCAGCCATTGGCTGTCTTTGTCGGCAGTGCGGACGGCAGACCAGTTAACGTAGGCAAAGCTTGGCTCTTGGAACAGGGCTTCAGTCAGTTTCATGCCGCTGCTCATGGCGTAGTTGCCGTTAACGATGGCAAAGTCAACGTCGGCACGGCTGCGTGGCAGTTGGGCGGCTTCAAGCTCTACGATTTGGATGTTTTTCGGATTTTCGGCAATATCGTTTTTAGAAGCAGTCAGCGGATTAACGTCGGCTTTCAGTTTAATCCAGCCCAATTCGTTCAACATAACCAATGCACGGGCAAAGTTAGATGGGTCGTTAGGTGCAGAAACGCTGACACCGTCTTTCACTTCGTCCAAAGATTTCAGTTTGCCAGGGTATAGGCCCAAAGGTGCGGTCGGTACTTGGAAGGCTTCAACGATGTCCAGTTTGTGTTCTTTTTTGAAGTCGTCCAGATAAGGTTTGTGTTGGAAGATGTTGATGTCCAATTCGCCTTCAGCCAAAGCAAGGTTGGGGCGCACATAGTCGGTGAACTCGATTAGTTTGACTTTATAGCCTTTTTTCTCCAAAGCCGGTTGGATTTGGTCTTTTACCATATCGCCGAAGTCGCCGACGGTTGTACCGAAGACGATTTCTTTTTTCTCTGTGCCGTTGTCGGCAGAGGAAGCGGCAGAAGCAGCAGGCGTGCTGTCTTTTTGACCGCCGCAGGCAGCCAGTACGATGGCCAGCGTAGCGGCTGAAAGGGTTTTGAAGAATGTGTTGATTTGCATATTTTGCTCCTGATGGATGATAAAGCGGTTTCAGACGGCCTCAAGCTGCCGCCGTCAAAATAAAGAGGGATTGTAAATCTATTTTGGAAATATGAGGATGTTTTTTGTAAATTTATTTGGAATATATATCCTAATATGTTCTAAACAGATAACAGGCCGTCTGAAAAATAGTAAGTCCATTTCAGACGGCCTGGTTTGTTTAACGTTTATCCAGTTTGCGTGCCAAGCTGTTACCGATACCTTGAATCAGGATAACGAGTAAAACCAGGATGGCGACGATGAAGATGATGACTTCCATTTGATAGCGGTAGTAGCCGTAACGGATGGCAAGGTCGCCCAAACCGCCGCCGCCAATCATACCTGCTGCCGCGCTGTACGACAGAAGGCCGATAGCCAGTACGGTAATGCTGGAAACCATACCTGCACGCGCCTCATTTAAAAGCACTTTACAGATGATGCTCATGGTCGAAGCACCCATTGCGGAGGCCGCTTCAATCACGCCTCTGGGCACTTCGCGCAGGTTTTGCTCGACCAGACGGGCGAAGTAGAACAGGCCGGATACGCTCAATACCAATGAGGCGGCAACCGGGCCGATGGTCGTGCCGATGATGGCGCGTGTAACAGGAATCATGGCAATCATCAGGATGACGAAAGGGAATGCGCGCATCAGGTTGACCAGATTGTCCAAAAATAAATTCAGCTGTTTATTATAGTGCAACTGATGACTTGATGTCACAAACAGCAATACGCCCAAAATCGTACCGAAGATAACGGCGAAAGTAGTCGATAGACCGACCATAATAAAGGTTTCGCCCAAGGCTTGGATAATTTCGCCCTTCATGCTGACGATGGTCTCAACAGCACTTTCAAATGTCAAATTTGCCATATTAGTCCTCTCGAATCAGCTCTTGCCCGATTTCGGATTGGGCATGGATTTGGTTGCCGTGTACTTCAACGATTTCCAGCAGACGGCCTTTGTCCAAGAGAGCGGCACGGTCGCACAGGCGGCGGATAACGCTCATTTCGTGGGTAACGATGACGATGGTTACGTTGAAACGTCGGTTGATGTCTTCCAAACACTTCAAAACGCTGCGCGTGGTGGCGGGGTCGAGGGCGGAAGTGGGTTCGTCGGCGAGGATGACTTGAGGTTGCGGCGCCAGCGCGCGGGCAATGCCGACACGTTGTTTTTGACCGCCGGAAAGTTGGGACGGGTAATGGTTGGCACGGTCTTGCAAGTCGACGATTTTCAAACATTCTTCAATACGCGCTTGGATTTTTTTAGACGGCCATTTGGCAATTTCTAAAGGAAAAGCGACGTTTTCGGCAACGGTACGGTTGCTCAATAGGTTGAACTGTTGGAACACCATGCCGATGTTTTGTCGGGCGTGGCGCAGTTGCGTGGCGTTGAGCGCGGTCAGTTCTTGGCCGCACACGCTGACGGTACCTGTATCCGGACGTTCCAATAAGTTAATCAGACGCAACAAGGTGGATTTGCCTGCACCGGAGTAGCCCATCAGGCCAAAGATTTCACCCTGTTTGATTTCGAGGCTGGTCGGCTCGACGGCGACAAAGTCTTTTTTGTCGCGTGTTTGATAGTGTTTGGAAACGTGATCCAGAATAATCATGGTTTATCCGTGTTTTCTTTAATTCGTGTGGCCATCAGGGTGTGCAGACGGCGGTTGTCGGCGCGTGCAACAGTAAATTGCAGGCTGCCGATGATGACTTTTTCGCCGCGTACGGGCAGATGCCCCAACTCTTGAATGACCAGGCCGCCGATGGTGTCGGCTTCTTCGCTGCTGTATTCCGTACCGAAGAAGGTGTTGATGTCTTCGATTTCGGTAGCCGCGTGGATGCGCCAGCGTTCGGAAGAAACGGCATGGATGTTGTCGGCGCTGTCGTCTTCGTCAAACTCGTCTTCGATTTCGCCGACGATTTGCTCGATGATGTCTTCAAAGGTGACCAAGCCGGATGTGCCGCCGTATTCGTCGATGACAATCGCCATGTGGTTACGCTGTTCGCGGAACTCTTTTAAAAGGGCGGTCAAAGATTTGCCTTCGGGAACGAAAACGGCAGGGCGCAAGACGGATTGCAGGTGGAACTGTTCGGGGTTGAACATATATTTGAGTAGGTCTTTGGCGTGTAAAATACCCAAAACTTCGTCTTTGTCTTCGCCGATGACAGGGAAACGCGAATGGGCGGTTTCGATGACGTAGGCCGTGATGCGCTCGATGCTGTCGTTCTCTTTCAATACGTTCATGCGGCTGCGCGTAATCATCGCATCGCGCACTTCCAGCTCGGCAAAGTCCAATACTTTTTCCAGCCGGGTCAGTGTCTCGGCGTCAAAAACTTCCTGCTCGTGTGCTTGGCGCAGCAGGGTCAATACGTCTTCGGCGGAGTCGGGCTCGCCGGCAAGTCGGGAGATTAGGCGTTCGAAAAATTTGGGTTTCGACTGCGTACCGTCCATTTTAATATTCGTCCTCTTGGTAGGGGTTGGGGAAGCCTGCCGCCAGCATCAGGCGGATTTCTTCGGCTTCCATTATTTCGGCTTCATCGTCTTCGATGTGGTCGTAGCCCATTAGGTGTAAAGTACCGTGTATGGTCAGGTGGGCAAAATGCTGCTCGGGTGTTTTGCCTTGTTCGGCGGCTTCTTTCAAAACCACTTGCGGACAAATCACCAAATCGCCATACAGGCCGTCTGAAAACTGGTCGGGTAGGATTTCGCCTTCGTTGAGCGCGAAACTCAATACATTGGTGGCGTAATCTTTGCCGCGGTAGTCGCGGTTGTAAGCGCGGGCTTCTTCTTCGTCCAGAAGAATCAGGCTGATGTCTGCGCGGCAGTATTCGTTTTTCAAGGCAGACCACGCCCAGCGGTAGAAGTCGCGTTCGCTCGGAAGGTTGGCGGCGGAAGAGGCGTTTTCAAAGTTTAGATGAAAACGTTGCCGCTGTAAGGATAAAAAAGGATATTGTTTGGCGCGTTTCATGTTGTCCGGAAAATTGGGTTTTTAGGCGTAAATATAACATATTCACCCTCATGCCGTCTGAAAAACCGCCCAAAAAAAGTGTATCACAACACCACCAAACCATTAGTGGATTACTACCAAGCAGAAGCCAAAGCGGGCAACACCTAATATTTCCGCTTAGACGGCACGCAAAAAGTAGAAGATGTCAGCAAAGCATTAGACAAAATCTTAGCATAATTTCTCATCGCAATAAAAAAGCCATTCTATTTCAGAATGGCTTTTTTATTATGCTCCGATTAACTCGGAATTAACAGTTTATTACCATTGGTAAAACGCACCGGCACCCACACCGTAGTTACCACGACTGTTGGTAGAAACGCTGGCTTTAAACACCCAGTTTTCATTAGGGGTAACACCGGACACACCAAGAGAAACCGCAGATTGACCACCATAGAAACCGGTACCCACGCCCACACCGATAGCACCGGCTTTGGTGGATTGAGGAACAGAAGCGTGAGCAATCGCACTCGCAACACCGCCTCTCAAGTCTTTATTTAAGAGGTTTACATTGCCACGCAATTCATTGATGGAATCGTTATTATCCGCTAATTGAGTGTTAATCGCCGCAATATTATTCGCGTTAGTCTGAATGTTAGCTGTGTTAGCCGCAATATTAGCTGTATTAGCCGTAATCTTACCCGTGTTAGCAGCAATATTAGCTGTATTAGTCGCAATATTACCCGTGTTAGCAGCAATATTAGCTGTATTAGTCGCAATATTACCCGTGTTAGTCGCAATATTGGTTTTGTTGGTTGCGATATCGGCTTTATTAGTTGCAATATCGGTTTTGTTTTTCTCAACTTTACCGTCTAAAGATTTCAATTGAGCCACGTTCACTGCATCAGTATCTTTTGTACCCGCAGCAACGCTGGTGATTTGACGGGTGATATTGTTGTCAACGTCACCAACAGAAACCGCAGCATGTGAAGCTTTCCAAGCTGCACTTGTCTCAGTTGTAGCAGCTTGAGTTGACGGATCATATCCTACAGCCTCTTTATTAACAGTTGCTTTAGAGTATGAACCTAATGCAACGCCATTTTCTACATCAGCGCCTGAATATGCCCCGACAGATACAGTAAAATTTTTAGTTGCTCCAGTACCCGCTGTAGATGCCAAACCAATACCTACAGCCCCTACGCCTGTAGCTTTAGCATTTGAACCTACAGCAACAGAATAAGCGCCTGTTGCTTGGGTAGATACCCCAACCGCAGTTGTAGCTAGCCCTGTAGCATTAGCTTGATTACCAAGAGCCGAAGCATTAGCTCCATCAGCTTTAGCACCATAACCGTATGCACTAGCACCGTTTCCTTTTGCAACGGTGTCTGCACCTACTGTTGTCGCACCACCAATAGCAGCGCTAGTGTTTCCATCATTAGCCTTAGCATTGCGACCAACAGCGACATCCTTTGAAATACCAACTGTAGCTTCTTCAGTGCCATCACTAACACGAATAAAATTATCTGCTGCATTAGCAAGCGTAGAAACACCCAATGCAGAAAGAAGTACGACCGCTGCCGTAGATAATTTCATGCTTGTATTTTTATTTAACTTACTTACATTTTTCATAATAGGTACCATAAAGTTAAAAAATAGACTAGTTATCATCAATGATAAGAAATACACCCTTGCACTTCGCTTAAGATTTTAGCATAAAAATTAAACTTTTTTACTCCATTTGATATTTTATGCATATTAAATTTATGCTTCTCATTGCAATTAAAAGAAGTAAAAATGGCACAAAAAGAAGACAGTCTTTTCAATAGCGCTCATTTTCAGAATTATGATAGACTTCATGCCGTTTTCCATCTTTCAGGCAACCATTATGAACCCGAAAAAACTCGTTATCGCCAGTCGCGAAAGCCTGCTTGCCATGTGGCAGGCAAAACATATCCAAGGCCGTCTGAAAGCCCTGTATCCCGATTGCGAAGTCGAGATTTTGGGCATGACCACGCGCGGCGACCAGATTTTGGACAGAACTTTGTCAAAAGTCGGCGGTAAAGGCTTGTTTGTCAAAGAGTTGGAGCAGGCTTTGTATGATGGTCGGGCCGACTTGGCTGTGCATTCGATTAAAGACGTGCCGATGGATTTGCCTGAAGGTTTCGCGCTTGCAGCCATCGGCGAACGCGCCAATTCGTTTGACGCGTTTGTGTCCAACCAATACGCGCGATTGGAAGAAATGCCCAAAGGTGCCATCGTCGGCACATCCAGCCTGCGCCGTGAAGCCCAATTGCGTGCGCGCTATCCGCATTTGGTTATCAAACCTTTGCGCGGCAATGTGCAAACCCGTTTGTCTAAACTCGATAACGGCGAATACGACGCGATTATTTTGGCTGCCGCCGGTTTGCAGCGTCTGGAATTGGACGAACGCATCCGCATGATTTTGTCGGAATCCGACAGCCTGCCTGCCGCCGGACAAGGCGCATTGGGTATTGAAATTGCAGCGCATCGCGAAGATTTGTACGAAGTCTTAAAGCCTTTGAACCACGATACCACGCACGCCTGCGTTACTGCCGAACGCGCTTTGGCGCGCGCTCTGGGCGGAAGCTGCCAAGTGCCGCTGGCCGCATATTGCACTGAAGAAAACGGCTTGCTGACCTTGCGCGGCTTGGTTGGTCATCCTGACGGTTCGGTCATTTTGCAGGCGGACGCGCAAGCCCCTGCCGAATACGCCGATGCCTTGGGTCGCGCTGTCGCCAAAAAACTGGCAGATGATGGTGCGGAAGAGTTGATTGCCGCCGTATTGCAAGAACAGGCTTAAAACAGCATAGATAATTTAAAAAGGCCGTCTGAAACTTTCAGACGGCCTTTGTTTTGTTGGTGCTTAAGGATTCATAATCCGCGCAACCAAAGCTTTTTCTTTGCCCTGCATATTGGGGATTTTGACCTGAATACCGTTGCCTGGGGCGACATCGACAGGCTGGCCTTTGCGGGTCATTTGTTCCAATTTGATGGTTTGGTTGCCGCTCGGGTGGATGATTTCGAGTGAATCGCCGATGGCAAAGCGGTTTTTGACTTCGATTGTTGCCCAGCCGTTTTCATCGATTTCGGTAACGTGGCCGACATATTGGCTTTGTTTGGCGATGGAGTGGCCGGTCAGGTAGTTTTGGTAATCCTGAGTTTGGTGGCGCTCGAGGAAGCCGCTGGTGTAGCCACGGTTGGCAAGGCCTTCGAGTTCGCTCAACAGACTGTAATCAAACGGACGGCCTGCAACGGCATCATCAATCGCTTTGCGGTAGGACTGGGCCACGCGTGCAACATAATAAAGCGATTTGGTGCGGCCTTCGACTTTGAGGCTGTCCACGCCGATTTTGGCCAGTTTCTCAACCACTTCAATGCCGCGAAGGTCTTTGGAGTTCATGATGTAGGTGCCGTGTTCGTCTTCCATAATCGGCATCATTTCGCCCGGGCGGTTGGACTCTTCAATCAGGAAAACTTTGTCGGCGTAGGGATGGCGTTTTTGACCGTTGATACCTTCAAAGTTTTGGTTGGCTTCTTCTTGGGCTTTTTCAAAGTTGAAACCTTGCAGAAGCTGGGCGTCGCCCGCATCGCTTTCAGTGGCGTTGTGAACCTTGTAGTCCCAACGGCAGGAATTGGTGCAGGTGCCTTGGTTGGGGTCGCGGTGGTTGAAATAGCCGGAGAGCAGGCAGCGGCCTGAGTAGGCGATACACAATGCGCCGTGAATGAAGACTTCGAGTTCAATGTCGGGGCATTCTTGGCGGATTTCGGCGATTTCTTCCATGCTCAATTCGCGCGACAGGATGATGCGTTCGACACCGATGTTTTGCCAGAATTTCACGCCCCAGTAGTTGGTGGTATTTGCCTGAACGGACAGGTGAATCGGCATTTCCGGCCATTTTTCGCGCACGGTCATGATCAAACCCGGATCCGCCATAATCAGCGCGTCAGGTTTCATGGCAATCAAGGGCTCCATATCGGAAACGAAGGTTTTGAGTTTGGAGTTGTGCGGCAGCGTATTGACGGTCAGGAAGAATTTTTTATTGCGCTCGTGCGCTTCTTTAATGCCTTGCTCGAGGACGTCGAGTTTGGCAAATTCGTTGTTGCGGGCGCGCAGGGAGTAACGCGGGCTGCCGGCGTAAACGGCATCTGCGCCGTAATCGTAGGCGGCGCGCATGCGTTCCAGGCCGCCTGCAGGTAATAAGAGTTCGGGTGCTTTCATGTTTTATGCTTTTTAAAATGTTTTCAGACGGCCCTCAAGGGAAGAGGGAAGGCCGTCTGAAAGATGTTTGAAGAATGGGCGGATTATCCGCTGTTTTTGTGTTTCGGTCAATTTTGTATCGGGTTTGCGCTTTGTTTTTTATACGGAAAATGTCTTATATTAGCAAAGGTGAAAAGGGGCTGTAATTCATTGGAAATGTAAAAAAGCAGGGTTGGGCGGAATAATTTAACAAAAAACCGTTCAAGCAATGTATTTTCTTGTAAAATATCAAGCTTCATTTTAAAAAATATTCGGATTAGTTACCGATTTTGACCGACGGAAGGGTTATGGATTTTCGTTTTGACATTATTTATGAATACCGCTGGATGTTTTTTTACGGCGTATTAGCGACGCTGGGAATTACAGTGGTTGCAACAGCAGGCGGTTCGATTTTGGGTTTGCTGCTGGCATTGGCGCGTTTGATTAATCCGGAAAAAGCCGGTGTGCCGATGCGTGCCTTGGCTTGGGTGTTGCGTAAGATTTCTTTTTGGTATGTTGCGTTGTTCCGCGGTACGCCATTGCTTGCTCAAGTTATTATTTGGGCTTTTGTTATTTTCCCATTTTTTGTACATCCTACCGATGGTGCATTAATCAGCGGAGAAGCTGCAATTAATTTTCGTCGTTCTTATGGCCCATTGATTGCGGGTGTAATGGCTTTGATTGCAAACTCAGGTGCATATGTTTGTGAGATTTTCCGTGCCGGTATCCAGTCGATTGATAAAGGCCAGATGGAAGCTGCGCGTTCTTTGGGTCTGACCTATACTCAGGCGATGCGTTATGTGATTTTGCCTCAGGCTCTTCGCCGTATGTTGCCGCCACTTGCAGGTGAATTTATCACGCTTTTAAAAGATAGTTCTTTGCTATCTGTTATTGCAGTTCCTGAACTTATGTCTGTTCAAAAAGCGATTACTGGCCAGTATTCGATATTCCAAGAGCCACTTTATACGGTTGCATTGATTTACCTTGTATTGACGAGTGTATTAGGATGGGTATTCTTACGTTTGGAACGTCGCTATAACGTAAAACATCATTAATTAGGAAGACAAAAAAGGAAGACTTTTTCAAGTCTTCCTTTTTTATTTGCCGTCAATGTTTCAGACGGCCTGAAATCAGAATGCTTCGCCGACTTTGATACCGCCTGCGATGTCTTTTGGCGTTGCCAGTTTGGCAGTTGCCTGTTGGGCAGCTTGGAATTCTTCGGTTGCCATGATGTCGGCAGCTTCTTGTACGGTCAATGTGTTGGCCATGTATTGCCAACGTGCTGCCAAATCGGCGTTTGCCGGTGCGTGGAAACCGTCTCGCAATTCATCTACCAAATCAGGACGGTTGCATACCAGTACAATATCGCAGCCTGCTTCAAAAGAAAGGCGGGCACGTTCTTTAATACCGCCGACACCGCATGCGCCTTCCATGGTCAGGTCGTCTGAAAAGATAACGCCGTTAAATCCGATTTCTTGGCGCAGGATTTGCTTCAGCCATTTTTCGGAGAAACCTGCAGGTTGGCTGTCTATTTGAGGATAGACGACGTGGGCAGGCATGACTGCGGCCATGCCGGCTTGGCTCAATGCGCGGAAGGGGATAAGGTCGGCGGCTTCCAGCTCTTCGCAGCTGCGTTCATCGCAAGGCAGGACGTGATGGCTGTCGCCTTCGACAAAGCCGTGGCCGGGGAAGTGTTTGCCGCAAGATTTCATGCCGCCTTTGTTCAGGCCTTTTTGCAGGGCAAGGGCAAGCTGGGTAACGATGTTGGCGTCGCGGTGGAAACTGCGGTTGCCGATGACGGCGCATTGACCCCAGTCTAAATCCAATACAGGCGTAAAGGATAGGTCGATGCCGCAGGCGGAGAGTTCGGTTGCCAAAACCCAACCGACTTGTTCTGCTTGGGCGCAGGCGGCTTCTTTGCCTTCGTTGTCCCAAATTTCGCCCAATACGTTCATGGCCGGCAGGCGGGTGAAACCGTCAATAAAACGTTGAACCCGTCCGCCTTCGTGGTCGACGGCAATGATGAGTTCAGGTGTACGGACGGCTTTGATTTCTTGAACCAAAGCTTTGAGCTGGGAAACGTTTTCAAAGTTGCGGCGGAACAAAATAACGCCACCGACGGCAGGGTCGAGCAGGCGTTGTTTTTCTTCTTCGGTCAGATGATAGGCGGCAACATCGGCCATGACTGGGCCGCGTGGAAGATGAGGCGTATTCATTGTTTTGTCCTGAATAATGTATATATTGGATAATCGTTATGTTCAGACGGCCTGAGAGTGTAGGAATATCTCAGGCCGTCTGAATATTGGTTTTGAATTAGGCAGTTGCTTTTTTCTTGTCTTTCAAGATAAAAATCAATATAACCATCACGATGCCGGTTACCACAAAACCCAAAGGTGCAGAGCCGGTCATGCCCAGTGCGAGGTAGCCTGAGGCGGCAGACGCGGCTACGGTCAGCGCGTAAGGGAATTGCGAGGTAACGTGGTCGATGTGGTTACAGTGTGCGCCGGTAGAAGAGAGGATAGTGGTGTCGGAAATCGGCGAACAGTGGTCACCAAATACGGCACCGGCCATTACGGCAGACATGCAAGGGATAATCAGCGATGGTTCGACTTTGACGGCCATTGCGGCGGCAATCGGCAACATGATGCCGAATGTGCCCCAGCTTGTGCCGGTAGCGAAGGCCATCACGCCTGCGAGCATAAACAAAATCACGGGCAGGAAGCCTGCGTGGATATTGCCTGCCACCAAAGTGGAGAGGTATTCGCCGGTGTGCATCTCGCTGACAACAGTGCTGATAATCCATGCCAAAATCAAGATGGTAATGGCGCCGCGCATAGAGATGATGCCCTGCCAAATGGCTTTAGGGTAGTCGCTGGTTTTGATGGTGCCGATGGTGCAGAGGATGACGGCCAATACGCCGCAAGTGCCGCCGAACACGAGGGAAGTGTTCACGTCGGTATTTTCAAACGCGCTGAGCAAAGAGAAGGTTTCAGAAGCTTGCGCACCAGTGTAAATCATGGCGGAAACAGTGGCGACAATCAGTACCAAAACCGGCACAATCAGTGCAAATACACGGCCGTTGGGATGGCCTGTTTCAACGGTTTCATCATGAATTTCGTTCAAAGCGGCGCGTTCCAAACGGGCCATAGAGCCGATGTCGAAGGAGAACCAGGCAACGACAAACACCATAATCAATGCGAAGACGGCGTAGTAATTCATCAGGCTCATGGCCACGAATGCGCCCATCGGTGTGTAGTCTGTAATGTTGTAAGTTACCAAAAGGCCTGCCAAAGTAGCGATAATCGATGCGCCCCAGCTGGATACCGGCATCAAAACGCACATCGGCGCGGCAGTGGAGTCTAGGATATAAGCCAGTTTGGCGCGGGAAACTTTGAATTTGTCGGTTACAGGGCGGGCAATCGCACCAACGGCAAGGCTGTGGAAATAGTCGTCAATAAAGGTAACGAATACCAGACAGGCAGTCAGCAGCTTCGCACCGCGACGGCCTTTGATGTGCTGTTTTGCCCAATCGGCAAATGCTTGGTTGCTGCCGGAATGCGTCAGCAGGGAAGTGAAAATCCCCAAAAGCACCAAAAAGAGCAGGATTTTGGGTTTGCCCAAGGACCAATCGCCGTCCGCCCAAGTCAGGCTGATTGCCATGTCTTTTAAGTGAACCAAAGCATCGAGTGGATTACCCCCTACCAGTAGGAATGAGCCGACGATAATGCCGACACCCAGGGACAGCAACACACGGCGTGTGGCAATGGCCAGGGCGAGAGCAATGGCTGCCGGGACGATAGATAAAATAGAATTTGAATAATTAATAAGTTGCATAATTATATTGTATATAAGCGGTAAAATATTTTCAGACGGCCTAAATTGGAAGACGGATAACAAAATACCCACCGCCTCTGACAGATGGGTATTTTATCATTTAACACATCATCATGCCGTCTGAAAAATCGGACTACTGCAGATTTAGCGCAAGGAACAAAGTATTGCCATCGCGTTGTACCAAAAGCGGTACGTTTTTGCCTGAGCTTTCCAATGCGCTACGGAAAGTGGATTCATCATTGACGCTGATTTGGCTGACGGCAATGATTTCGTCGCCGCGTTTGAGGCCGGCACGTTCGGCCGCACCGCTAACGCGCAGAACGATTAAGCGTTGTTTACCGTCTGCGTTTTCAACCTGCAGGGTAACGCCTGCATTTTCAACGGTGAATCCGTCATGGCCGCCTTCATGTTGCGGATGCTCGGCTTCTTTTGCAGAAGTTTCCGTTTGCTCGGCTGCGCTGCCAAGTTTTACTTTGACATCGGTTTGTTTGCCGCCGCGCCAAATGCTCAAAGTCACTTCTTTACCCGGCATAATCGAGCCGACCATAACAGGCAAATCGCTGGAAGCGCGGACTTCTTCGCCGTTAACTTTGCGTACGATGTCGCCAACCTGCAAACCGGCTTGTTGTGCCGCGCTGTTCGGCATGATTTTGGCAATCAGCGCACCGCTTGCTTTGTCCAAACCGAAAGATTTGGCCAAATCGTAAGAAACTTCTTGAATAACCACGCCTAATTGACCGCGTTGGACTTTGCCATTGGCTTTTAATTGATCGGCCACATTCATGGCAACATCAATCGGAATAGCAAACGAAATGCCCATGAAACCGCCGCTGCGGCTGTAAATTTGTGAGTTGATGCCGACTACTTGGCCGCGGAGGTTGAATAACGGGCCACCAGAGTTGCCTGGGTTGATGGCAACGTCGGTTTGGATGAACGGCGTGTAGTTTTCATTCGGCAGGCTGCGACCTTTGGCGGAGACGATGCCGGAGGTTACGCTGTTGTCAAAGCCGAAAGGTGCGCCGATGGCGGCTACCCATTCGCCCGGTTTCAAATCTTTCGGATTGCCGATTTTGACAACCGGCAAGTCTTCTTGCGGCTCAATTTTTAAGAGGGCGACGTCGGATTGGGCGTCTGAGCCGACCAGTTTGGCTGTGTATTCGCGTTTGTCGTTGAGCAGGACTTTGATATTGCCCATGCCGGCAACCACGTGGGTATTGGTCAGGATATAGCCGTCTTTGCTGATGATGAAGCCGGAGCCGAAATTCAAAGCGTCGCTTTCGGTATCTTCTTGCGGCATGTCGGGCATATTGGGAACGAGGCGTTTGAAGAACTCGTAAAACGGATCGTTGTCGGGGAATTGACTCAGGTCCATGCTGTGGTCGTCATCCGGTGTCGCAGTGCGTTTCGCCGGTGTCGCTTGAATATTGACGACGGCCTGTCCTTCGTTTTGCACCAGTTGGGCGAAGTCGGGCAGCAACATACCGATTTTTCCGTCATTGGTATTGGTTTCTATGCGTTGGACGAGTTCTTTGTTTTCGTCTTTACCGAAAAAGGTGCTGACTTTGTCGCAACCTGAAAGAAGGGAAGCTGAGAGAACAGCAAGAGCCAGATATGTGTTTGTTTTAATATTCACGAAAGTTCCTTTTGCCGGTGCCTATCGTATTGTCGGTATGCGTTTGAGCCGGCAGGTAGTTTTATTGTTTGAATGCTGTTTAAATGTATAAGGTAGGATTTTTACACTTTAACAGTTTTTTTTCAAGCATTTCATTTTAAATGAAAAAATGATGATTGGGATTTTATTGTTTTAAGGCCGTCTGAAAGCTTTGGAATATGACCTGCCGGTCGGTTCGCTTCTTTCAGACGGCCTTTAAATTGTGGTCAGTCGTGTTGATCCAAATGGTAGATCTGCGCCACGGCATCGATTAATTCGCTGTTGTCCGAGCCGGCTTTATTGAGCGTGCGTGTCGGAGAGTGGAGCAGTTTGTTGGTCAACTGGATGGAGAGGCGTTCGAGGACATCCTCGGCGGATACGCCTTTTGCCAGTTGCTTCATGGCATTTTCCAATACTTGGCGGCGCGCACGTTCGCCTTCGTCGCGCAAGGCGCGGATAAGCGGAACGCTTTGACGGTTTTTCTGCAGGCGGATAAATTCGCTGACTTTTTCTTCCACCATGCTTTCAGCCGCCGCCGCTGCTTTTTTGCGCGCATCTTTACCGCTTTGGACGATGTCCATCATGTCGTCTACGGTATAGAGATATGCGTCTTCCAATTCGCCGACTTCGGCTTCGATGTCGCGCGGAACGGCCAAATCCAGAAGGAAAACAGGCATGTTGTGGCGTTTTTTCAATGCGCGCTCAACCATGCCTTTGCCGACGAGGGGAAGTTGGCTGGCGGTGGAAGAAACGACCACGTCGTAATCGTGCAAAATATCGGGCAATTCATTCAACAGGCAGGCTTCGGCGTTGACGCCGAGTTTGTCGCACAATTCCTGCGCGCGCTGGTGTGTACGGTTGGCAACGGTAATGAGCTTGGGATTTTTGGCGGCAAAATAAGTGGCCACCAGTTCAATCATTTCGCCTGCGCCAATAAAGAGAACGTTCAGATCGGAAATGGAAGGGAAGATTTGCTCTGCCATTTTGACCGATGCAGAAGCCATGGAGACGGAGTTTTCGCCGACAGCAGTGTCAGTACGCACTTCTTTGGCAACGGCAAAGGTTTTTTGAAACAGGGCGTTTAAGTGGGTATTGATGCTTTCCTGTTCTTGCGCAACGCGGACGGCATCTTTGATTTGACCGAGAATTTGCGGTTCGCCCAAGACCATGGAGTCCAAACCGCAGGCGACACGGAAGGCGTGGCGGACGGTTTCATTATTATCCAAGGTATAGAGGTAAGGGCGGATTTCTTCGGCAGGCAGGTCGTGATATTGCGCCAACCAGTCGATGATTTTTTCGGTTTCACCGACGCAGTAAAGCTCGGTGCGGTTGCAGGTAGAAAGAATGACTGCTTCTTCCGCCGCCTCACTGCGCGCAAGGTTGGACACGGCATCCGGCAGATTTGCAGCTGCAAATGCCAGTTTTTCGCGTATGCTCAAGGGCGCGGTTTGGTGATTGAGTCCGACGACGGTAAGTTGCATGGTTATGGTATGACTGGGTAGTGTGTGTGGTGGGTATTATAGCTTAAGTGGGCTTTAAAATGAATGTGTTGGGGATGAAGATACAATGAGGTTTACCATCGAGAAGGCCGTCTGAAAAGATGAACTGGCCCCCAAATCTTGGACACTCATAAAAGCCTATTCAGGCACTCTGTGCAAGCTGGGTTCTGTATGCGACAGGACTCAGCTTTTTCAATTTCAGACTGCAACGCTCCCGGTTGTAGTAGTCTATATAATCATCTATCTGTTTCATCAATTCGTCCGCCGT